>JBJMLZ010000220.1:0-22201 GCA_045805035.1 Bacteriovoracaceae bacterium | reverse complement strand
GATGGCCCGCAATCAAGATCTGAGAAGCAAGATGCCCCCGGCGCGCGGAGACACGCGTGTCTCTGATATCCCGTTGCCGTTATTTGTGAACCACTTGTTGAACTGTAAACATTCAGTGAAACAAGTGGGGCGAGATTCAGTAAGTTGGTAGAGAGGTTCTGGTTAATCGTCACCTGATTCAAAGCAGGGTCACCGAGATTCAACTGATACTGCTGAATGTTCACGCCGGCCTTATCGGTTGCGGTACACGCATTGTAGTAGCTGGTGCTGGTGGTAGATGCTGTCACCCCTGCACCAATGATTTTGTCGGAAGAATCAATGCGCGAAGAAGGTGCACGCTGATTCATATCCCAGGTAGTGGTTGAGCTCGTGAGAGTTTTACCCGGAACACAGAGTGCAGTCACTGAATTCGAAGAGAGAGTGGTTGCAGCAGCAGATGGCGCAGACTTCGAGCCATAGTAATCAAATGGTCTTCCGATAATACGGGCGCCAAGGCCTACGATGTCTGAAACCGGAGAAGCGGCAGCGGCGGCGTTCTGAGAGGCCGGCGTTGTGGCGAAGCGAGCGATGCGATCGTTGAAGCGCGATGAAGCACCAATCGACTGACAGTAGTTGTTTGCCGAGCAGGTGTTATTTCCAATAAGTGGAGAGCCATTGAAAGTTGAATTCAGGTTCGCAAGATTCGGCGTACATGGTGCGCCTCTGCCACGATAAACGCATCGTTTGTTCTGCTCATTTGTTCCACCGACAAGAGTGGCGAGGGACTTCGGTGTGCTTCCGGCGAGCTCCGCTCCATTGGAATCAAAAGTCGGCCAGTTGGTGGTGAGACCTGCGACGTTCTGGCAGGTGTAATCGTAACCAAGCGTACGA
This sequence comes from Bacteriovoracaceae bacterium, assembly GCA_045805035.1. GTDB lineage: Bacteria > Bdellovibrionota > Bacteriovoracia > Bacteriovoracales > Bacteriovoracaceae > Peredibacter. The sequence goes on along the minus strand of JBJMLZ010000220.1, from coordinate 21,331 downwards.
TAGCAATCATTATCGTTTGAACAGAAGTGAGCGCGCTGACATTCGGCCCCATCTGTTTCTGTATCATGATCAGGAACGATCGCTGTTGTTGAGCTTGAGGTCTCGGAAATATTCACGCTGAAAGTGTTATCCAATGTGAGGTCACCGAAGTAAGCATTCACTGCGAGGTAAAGTTTATTGGAAGTCGCGAGGATCCGGCGCTGATTACCGATCGAGAACCACTTCACGCCATCAAATGATCCAATGATCGATCCGTAATCAAAACCATACCAGTCACGATCATAGCCGTTGGCAAAGAGGAAGTGCTGGGCCGCGAGGCGAGCGCGTCTCTGAGTCTTGGCATCGGCACCCGCAACGTGTGTCCATGGAATCATAGTTGCCGGAACAAAACACGCGCGGCCATAAAGGAGATCATCGCTTCGGTAAGTTCCGGTCGCGTTCTCACGTCTTGATTCGTAATAGTCTGGACGATAACCGCCACCCTGACCGGAGAAAGTTTGCGGGAAAATTTTCGCAAGTCCCGAGTAGTAGTCGCTGCCACAATTTGAACAAGTGGCAAACGATCCCGAAGTGACAAGGATGTCATAGCTTCTGCCGGATTTTACCTGGGCCATTTTCGCCGGCCTTGCAGATGAGGCGCTGTTCTTTTCAAATGAACCGTAGATCTCATTGAAGCCTACGTAAGCAGAAACGTTATTTGGCTGAGTCGCCGATCCACCAGTGTAAGAGAAAGCATTCAATTCCTGAACCGGAGCTGTAGAGTAGTCAGTGTCGTAGGCCACACCATTTGTATCGTAGTAACGATGGGGAACGTTCTTCCCTGAGACGAGGACAGTTTGATTGGCCGGAGCTTCGGCATCAGTCGTCGGAGGAACGCAATCATATCCAACAAGCGTGCCATTATCGTACTTCGGCTTGAGATTTCCGCCTGAAGTGTAACCGCATCTGGTGTTGACTTCCGCCTGAGCAGCAGACTTCATTGCAGTGAGAGCAGCAACGCTTGTGGAATTGGTCACGTAGTACGTAATCTCGACTGTCTGATTCTGAAAGAGCGGGTAAGAGGTGTTGAAGATGATCCGGTTCGGTGAAGTTGATTTGCTCCATGTGCTTGGATCTTCGGCGACAGTTTGTCCGCCGATCTTTACGATGATGCTGGCAGTGCTCGAAGCATCCGCGTACGAAGGAAGAAGGAAAGTCTTACTCGAGTCATGGAATGTCGTCTGCGATGTATCGCTTGAGGACTGGATATAAGTCTTAGTACATTTGGCGAGAGTAGAGCCGACCTTGGTACAAGTACCATCCGTCTTATAAGTGATGTAGAGATTGTCATCTTTGGCGTTCGTCGGCTTCGCCATCGTAAGTGAGAGCGTCTGGAAGCCCGTGAGGTTATCGTTGGTGGCGCTGAATGTTCCACCGGTCAGAGTTTGGGTGCCTTGTTGATAGAGAAGCTGGCCCGCATAACGAACGCGAACTATGTTGTTGGCGCGATCACCGCTACCAAGGGCCGCGTTCAGAGCAGAGAAGTTGATATCATCGCCTGTGACTTCGCCGCTCGCAGGGAAAACTCCCGGCGCGCGATCAGAAGCATCAGTGATTTTCACGGTACAGTAGGAGAATTCACCGTCGGTCTTATTGATACACTCATAGAGCTGGCCGCTTTCCATGATCGCAACCTGCGCCAGATAATCCGGATCCGTCGTCTCGCCGCCACCAGTGGTGGTGCCAGTCGTTGTTCCCGGACTTGCATCACAGACAAAATAATACTGAGGATAAATGATGTAACGGGATGGATTGATGCGGACATCTTCCTGGGCAGAATCAAAACCTGACATATTGATAGCATCAGGTTTCACAGCTCCGTCTTTCACACACTGGCCTTGCAGACAGCAATCGTATCCGCGCGCGGAACACGCAGAAGAAGATGAGCAGGCATTCGTTGTCGATCCGGTAGTACTTCCGGAAATCGTCATGGTGAGTGCGGTTGTCGTGAGAGTCGGAACCTGCTCGCCATTGGTGAAGTAAAGTCGAAGGCCAGTGCTCGTGATGGCGTTTGAGCAATTCGAGCAAAGCTGAGTGAGACTGAAGCTCGCAGTGGGATTCGTAGCACCAGTAAATAAAGAGTTTGTGAGGTTATAAATGAGACAGTCATTCTGGTTTGCAGAGTCATTCGAAGGTTCCACCGACAAATAATACTCTGTCGTTTTCTTCACGAGATCTGTGTAGAGCTTAGGCTTGGCAGCAAGAATGAGAAATTTATCCGTATTGGCGAGGTAATTAAACTTACCGACGATACAGAATTTGGTCGTGTTCGGAATCGCGCGAAGATAAGTGGAAAGCGCATCGCCTCTGACCAGGAAGGAATCGTTGAAATCAATCGGAAGCGCGAAATTGTTGTTCGTCTTAACCGAACCTTCCTGAACAAAAATTCCACTGAGAGGGAAGGTGGGATTCGGATAAGTGCTGTTACTGGTGTTGTTGCTATTGTTATCAGTAATGCCGTCTGCAGATGCTTTGGATTGAATCGGAGTAGGGGTACAGGAAGACAAAACGAGGAGAAGCGCCAGTGAAACTAAGCTTCCTAATCGTCCTGATTGAAAAATAAATCGAATCGAGTTCAACATCCGTGTCTTCCCTCTTGGATTAACTATCGGACAAAAGGCCGAATTTTTTTAAGCTGTTGGCCCGTAACTTTGCCTATTATGGAGTGAATTTCCCGGGCAAAAAAATGCCTTATCTAAGTGATTGAATTTCAGGTGAGTAAGTGACGAATGAAAAGTGAAAGTGCCGAGTCCTTGAGTCAGTTTCCGGCAAATTTTTCCATCTCCTCGAGGAGAGTCATGAGAACAAGCTGAGAGAAACGGTACTTCACTTGTTCGCGATCACCGAAAAGTTTGGTCTCATAAGTGTGAGTAGAGGTCTTTGTTGAAACTCCCAGACATCCAAAACCCACGGGTCTTTCCGGAGTTCCTCCGCCCGGACCTGCGATGCCGGTGATGGAGACGGCAATGTCAACTCCGAGAATTTTCCGCGCGCCTTCTGCCATTTCTTCCGCTGCCTTCTGACTCACTTCCGTGAGTTCAGCGATGGTATTTTCCGAAACTCCCAGGACATTCTTTTTCACTGAATTACTGTAGCTCACGATTGAACCCTTGAAACTCTGGCTACTGCCTGCAATCGCAGTAATCCGGTGTGAACAAAGGCCTCCGCTGGCACTTTCGGCAAAACCGAACGTGAGATTTTTCTCGCGCGCTTTTTTCAGGATGACTTCCTCAAGAGACTCCATCCCGATGTGCCAGACTGCACTCTTCACCGGTGATTGGTCGATGATCGTGAGAACTTCTTTTTCCTTACGATCAAGTTCTTCAGGAGTTTTTCCTGTGACCTTCACTCCAATGTCCACTCCTACGTAAATAGGGAGTGAACTCACGTCGCCAAGTGCTTCAAGCTTGTCCCATAATTCCGGATCAAGTTCGCCGAAGATTTTTTCCTCGGGAACTTTTTTCGTGCGCACATTGACGAGACGGAAGAGATCGGTGGAAACATTTCCGGAGAGGACGAGTCTTTCAAGATGTGATTCGAGAATTCCCCGGAATTCTCTCGGGACACCCGGCCCACAAAGAACATATTTCCCTTTTTCTTCGTAAAACAAACCAGGCGCCATGCCTGTGGGATTATCCAGAGCGAGAAAGCCTTCCGGTAACCAGGAGTATCCGTGATCTTTGCCTGAAAACGGTCGTTGAAAACGATCATAGTTGTGTTGGGCAATCGCCATGGCATCTTCAGAAAAAACTGTTTTCTTTCCGAAGAAAGAACCAATGGCCTCTTTGGTGAGATCATCCCGTGTCGGTCCCAGACCTCCGGAAGTGATAACAAGATCACATACTCCAAGAAGATCTTTCAGGCCCTTCTGGATGGAGGTCACGCTGTCTTTGACGATAATCGTTTTCTCGAGTTCTACGTTGAACTTTCTGAGAAAAAGAGCGAGGGCCTGATTGTTCACATCACTGATCTTTCCGTTCAGGACTTCACTCGCAATGATGAGAAAACCGGCCTTCATAGTCATGGTGTGAATCTTAGTATGATTGTCTTTGATTTTCCATGTTGCGTAATGTAAAAAACACACAACTTTATGCCTAAGAAGTATCAGTTCGAACTGGCCTTTGACGTTGATGTCGCCCAGTTTGTGAAAAAAACTTATCCGGAGATCCGTTCCTTCCGGACGATCTCCCGGAGCCTTGATGCCCGCGGTGCCCCCCGTGGAAGAAAACCAATCTATCACTACATTCTTGAAGCTCTGGTTGGTGACAAAGATCAATTTTCTGCACCCGAAGAACTCCCGAAATTCTCTGCGCTGAAAAAACGTCCCATCATCATCGGCGCAGGTCCGGGCGGACTCTTCTGTGCTGTTCGCCTTGCTGAGCAGGGTGTTCCTTCTCTCATCATCGAGCGTGGTGACGATGCCGGAAAGCGCATGCTCCGGATCGCAAAATTCTGGCGCTATGGTGAGCTTGATCCCGAATCCAACGTCTGTTACGGCGAAGGTGGCGCGGGACTTTTCTCAGACGGGAAACTCATCACGCGAATCAAGTCGGATCTCATCTCCTACGTGATGGAAAAACTCGTGACCTTCGGGGCCCCGCCGGAAACTGCCTATGAATCCAACCCGCACCTGGGCTCGAACAAAATTCGTTCCATCATCACTCACATCGCGAACTCCCTGAGAGAGAAGGGTTGCGAGATCCGCTACAATACAAGAGTCGACAAAATTCTCACCGAAGGCAACCGCGCTATCGGCGTGAAACTCTCGAGTGGCGAAGAAATTTTTTCTGATCACATTGTTCTCGCTACCGGCCACTCAGCGACTGAACTTTACAAGCACCTTTCTGACATCAAGGTGGCGATGAAACCAAAAGACTTCGCGGTCGGAGTGCGCATCGAACACTCCAGGCGCTATATTGATGAGCTCCAGCACGGAAAATTCTGTGCGGCCCCGGAAATGGGATCGGCACGCTATCGTCTGTCCTGGCACGACAAGTGGACCGATCACGGAGTGTACAGCTTCTGCATGTGCCCGGGTGGATATGTTCTTTCTTCCGGCACCGAAAAAGACGGCATTGTTGTCAACGGCATGAGTAACTACGCGAGAAATTCTCCGTGGTCGAACTCCGCGCTCGTTGTTTCTGTGAAGACGGAAAAAGATCTGAAAGACAAAGACCTCATGGCGGGCCTTCGCTTTCAACATGAGATCGAGCACAAAGCGTGGATGCTTTCCAAAGAAAAGGCCACTGGGCGTGAACTTCCGGCGATGACGGTGAAAGAGTTTATGGATGGAAAGCTCAACGACAAACCTCTACCGGTGACTTCATCTCCCTCGGGAGTTTTCAAGGCCGATCTCACAAAAATTTTTCCTGGCTTCATTGTCGATCATCTCAGGAAAGGCCTTGAGAATTTCAACCGCGATCTTCCGGGCTTCGTGCATGAAGATGCACTCCTCATCGCTCCGGAAACGAGAACGTCTGCACCTCTCACCATCCTTCGTGATAAGTCGACTCTTGTCTCTCAGTCACACCTCGGACTTTATCCGTGTGGCGAGGGCGCGGGATATGCCGGGGGAATTACCTCGGCCGCAGTCGACGGCGTGAAGTGTGCTTTGAGTATCTTAGCGACGGAATTTTCGTACCATACCGCTCAAAGTTAGCGAATTTCGCCGGTTTTTGACTCGCCATATACAGTTAAAAAAAGTACACTCGGCCCGAAATCAATTTCTAAGGACATTCATGAAACTGAAGAACATTGCCGTTGTGGCCCACGTGGACCACGGTAAAACGACTCTCGTTGACCAACTTTTGAAGTATTCCGGAACTTTTTCTGCTCACGAACAGGTGCAGGACCGAGTGATGGATTCGGGCGAACTCGAACGCGAACGCGGGATCACAATTAAAGCAAAGAACTGTGCGATTCGCTGGAAAGATACAAAGATTAATCTTCTCGATACTCCGGGCCACGCCGACTTTGGTGGTGAAGTAGAACGTTCCCTCATGATGGTGGACGGAATTCTTCTTCTCGTTGATGCTTCGGAAGGTCCTCTTCCGCAAACTCGTTTCGTTCTTTCTAAAGCGATGGCAGCCGGCATTCGCGTTGGTGTGTTCATCAACAAAGTGGACCGCGCTGACGAACGTATTGATGAAGTGCAGACTGAAGTAGAAGATCTGCTTCTTGAACTGGCCGCAAACTCTGGTCACGAAGTTGATCTCGATATTCCTTTCTACTATGGTTCCGGCCGTAATGCTTACGTGTCTCAGGACAAGAATCGTCGCGAAGGGGACATGAACCCGCTGCTCGATTTCCTCGTGAGCGATTACTATCCTTCTCCGACTTTCGACAAGACTGGTCCTGCCCAGCTTCTCGTGACAAATCTTTCCTATTCAAATTACCTCGGCGCGCTCATGGTAGGTCGTATCCAGCGTGGTGTAGTTCAGAACATGAAACAACTCGCTCACATCCCGGCCGACGGAAAAGTAAAGACTTTCAAAGTCACTTCACTTCAGATCTTCGATGGTCTCGGAATGGCGACGGTAGATTCCGCTGAAGCTGGTGAGATCGTAATTGTATCCGGACTTGAAAATGGTGATATCGGTGACACTCTTGCTGCTACTGAAAGGCCGGAAGCACTTCCGCGTATTGAAGTAGAACCACCAACAGTTTCCGTTCAGGTTTCTGTTTCGACTTCACCGATGTCAGGACGCGAAGGCGAGTACCTCACTTCAAGAAAGCTCGAAGAATTCCTCCTCGATGCCACCAGAAAAAACGTTTCTCTGAAATATGAATCAACAGATGATCCGAAAGTGTTCATCCTGAAAGCACGTGGCGAACTTCAGGTAGCAGTTGTATTCGAAGAGATCCGCCGCGCGGGTTACGAACTGATGATCGCGCGTCCGCAAGTTATTACTAAGGAAGTCGACGGTCAGCTTCTCGAACCGTTCGAGCGTCTCGTTCTCGATGTTCCGAATGAATCAACCGGCACCATCACAGAGAAAATGGCCTCTAGAAAAGGTCGTCTCGAAGCGATGCAACCGTTTGGTGAAGGCCGCACGAGAATGGAATTCCATGTTCCATCACGCGGACTCATCGGTTACCGTTCAACCTTTCTCACAGATACAAAGGGCCAGGGTCTCATGTCTTCTTACTTCGTCGGTTATGAACCGCACGTAGGAAAAATGCTTGCGCGCCAGAATGGTGCCCTCATTTCAGATCGCGCTGGAAAAATTACTCCCTACGCACTCTTCAATCTTCTTTCTTCCGGAAGACAATTTGTTCTTCCTGGTGAGCAAGCTTACGAAGGTCAGGTGGTTGGTGAGCACGTCCGTCCGAACGATCTCAACATCAACGTTTGTCGTGAGAAACATCTTTCCTCTGTTCGTACTGCAGGTAAGGATGAAAACATTATTCTTCCACCGATCACTCCGCGGACTCTTGACTGGGCCCTCGATTGGATTGATGAAGATGAATGGGTGGAAGTAACTCCGCAAAGTATTCGCATTCGTAAAAAAGAACTTCAAACCAGTAAACGTTCAGTCGTTCGCTGATGAGAAAAGGGAGCTTCGGCTCCCTTTTTTATTTCCAAGTAACTCAGTTTCTCCCCGAAAATTCTGGCCACTGAATTGCTAGATGACTCCTGAGGACTTATTTTTTTCAGGAGGAATATATGTTCGGTACGCTCATGTTTTTTGGCCTCTGTGCAGGAATCTATTGGGGCATCAATCAAAGAAAAAAATCCCGAGACATCACTATAGGAAGATAGAGGAGGCACTATGAAAAAGCTCATTGCTTTGGGCATGGCCTTGTCGTTTTCAGCTGCGATGGCGGCCAACACAAATTATGCGCCAAATGACGGGACAGCGAGTCCCGGAAATCCCGGAACCCAACTCAATCAGGCCGGAAACGAGGTGACAAATATGGATCCTACCATCCTCGATACGGATGATCCGACAATTGAGGGACAAGAGAACGGAAGTCTCGAGCGTTCAAACACCACGCCGAATCCGATTCCCAGTGATACAACTCTCGAAGGAAGAACTCCGAAGAAGCAATCACAAGAATCTACTGAAGATAAGGTCGATTACCGTACGTCTCCTGGGGTAAATCACGACACGCCGGCGACCACGGAACCGAAAAAACCATAGGTTAAAGTTCATCGACTTTCCCGCCGATAAGAAAGGCGGGAGGGTCTATGAAATATCTTCTTCTTTTTTCACTGGTTGTGACTTCAGCGTTCGCCAAAGACAATCTCTCTGATTTCAATCAGAGACTTCTGGAAAAATTTGATAAAGATATCAAGACCGACAATGATCTTTCACTGAAGAAAGAAAAAGGTCCTACTCGGGGACCAGCGTCTGTGGCCCCCGAGAAAGATGTTCAGCATGTTGATGTGGAAAATAAGATCGACCGATCTGTTCGCCAAACCGGTCACAAAGACTGGTAATTATTTCGTAAACAATTTCATGATATCAATCGGCAGCGGGAAGAACGTTGTCGTCGTTCCGCCAGAGATCGAAATCTCTCTCATTGTTTCAAGATAACGAAGGGTGATGGCATCTTTTTGCTCACCCAATACTTTCGCAGCTTCTGCTAGTTTTTGAGACGCCTCGAATTCACCTTGAGCAGAAATGATCTTCGCGCGCTTTTCTCTTTCCGCTTCCGCTTGTTTCGCCATCGCTCTCTGCATGTCCGCCGGAAGGTCGATTGCTTTCACTTCTACGTTTGTGACTTTGATTCCCCACGGCTCTGTCACTTCATCGAGAATTTCCTGGAGTTTCATGTTGATCTTGTCACGGTGACTGAGAATTTCATCGAGGTCATACTGGCCGATCACGGAACGCAGAGTGGTCTGAGCGATCTGAGAAGTCGCGTGATAAAAATTTTCCACCGCGATGATTGCGCGCTCCGGATTACTGACTTTGAAGTAAACCACACCGTTTACTTTGAGAGTCACGTTGTCCTTCGAGATAATGTCCTGAGAAGGAACGTCCATCGTCACGAGACGAAGATCCACCTTGATCATTTTTTCAAGGCCTGGAATGAGGATGATAAGGCCTGGACCCCGCACACCCTGGAATTTACCCAGGCGGAAGACCACACCACGCTCGTACTCATTCAGGATCTTGAAGGTGCTGAAGAGAATCAGAGCTGCGAAAATGAGAAACGGAAGAAACGTGAACATGAAGACTCCTTAGGTGGTCTTTTTGCGGACTTTTAATGTGAGTTGTTTGTTATCGGCATCAACGACGGAGATCTCATCGCCGGGTGAGAGTTCCTCATCACCGTGAGCGTTCCAGATCTCTCCGCGAACTTTCACCTGATAATACGGACCGTTTTTTTTCATTACGACACCGGGAGAGGCAAGGGGGACAAAAAAGTGCAGCGGATCTTTTTTCTTCCGCGCATCTTTTAGCACGTACCAGGAAAGAAAGACGAGCGGGACGAGAATACCGAGGAAAGTGGAGAAAAGAACAGGATATTGAACGCTGATGTAACCACTCTCGCCGTGAAAGAGAAAAAGTGAACCAAGAGCAAAGGCCACTATGCCTGCAATGCCTAGTAGGCCGTAACTCGTAATATACATTTCAAGCATCAGGCAGACGACGCCCACGAGAATCAGCGCGAAGGCACCCCAATCAAGAGGGAGAACCTGAAACGCAATGGCAGCGAGAACGAGAAGAGTCGCGCCGATAGAGCCCGCGATGTATCCACCCGGGGCCTGAAGCTCAAAATAAATGAGTGCAGCACCGAGAAGAAAAAGAAAATAAGCAGTCGAAGGATTGGTCAGCACTTCCAGAATACTCTGGCCCATGCTTGGTTCAATTTCTTTGACGGTCACCGATTCAGGAATTGCGAGGCGGTATTCCGCTTTGTCGGTCTTCCAGGTTTTTCCATTCAGATCATGAAGAAGAGTTTTCTCATCACTCACAATGCCGTCGATAATTTTTGCCTGAAGCGCTTCCTTGTCAGTGAAAGACTTTGCCTCCCTGATCATTTCTTCAAAAGGTCCCGCGGGTCTTCCGCGAACGGCAGACAGTGAACGCACCATCGCGGTGAGATCATTCAGCGCTTTTTTTCTCCCGTCACTTTCCTTGATGTCTTCACCAAGCCCCACGGGAGTGGCCGCGCCCATGTTCGTTCCCGGCGCCATGAAAATAAAATGCGCTCCGGAAGCGATGATGGATCCCGCACTTGCAGCAGATGCGCCTTCCGGTGCCACCCAAACCACGACCGGATGATTGCCTTTGGCAAAAAGAGCAATGATGTCCTTGGTGGTACTGACGAGTCCACCGGGAGTATTCATGCGGATGATAGTCAGGCGATGGAGAGAAGCTTTTCCGAGTTCATTTTCCAGATAATCAAAGGTCGCAGGAGTGATCGCGGATTTCACCGTGAGGATACGGGCCTCAGTCACGTCATAGTTTGTCTGAGCGTGACCCAAAAGGGCGCAGACAAAGAGGCCAATCAGAAGTACAATGGAGTGCCTGATCATTCTCAAAAGAATAGTGAAAAAGACCACGAGGGGCAAGCTTATGGCATTGCAAAAACTGACATTTTACCGCGCGACCATTGTGAACCCACTGGGTGATAAGAAATGTGAATACATCGCAGACGGAGTTCTCGTCGTTAAGGGCCATAAGATTAAGGATCTTCTTTCCTACGCCAAGGCAAAGAAGCTTTACGGTCCGACGCTGGAAAAAAATCTCATCGAGCTGAAGGATTCTGCGATTCTTCCCGGGTTCTTTGACATGCACTTTCACTGGGTGCAGGAAGATGTGAGACAGATGCCGAAGGATTCACTTCTTTCGTGGCTGGAGAAATATACATTCCCGACGGAAGCCAAGTACGCGAGTAAAGCGTACGCGGAAAAGAAAGCAAAAGTATTCTTTGATCGCCTTGCTCACGTAGGAACTCTGGGGGGCGCTTGCTACAGCTCAGTTCATGAGCACGCCGTGACTGCGGCGATGAAATACGTGAAGGGTGATTTTGTGATCGGCAACGTTCTCATGAACATGAACTCACCGAAGAATCTCACGCAAACGGAGAGCGAATCTCTTTCGCTCACAAAGCGCCTGCTGAAAAGATTCGGAAGACGTCATGCTTTCACACCACGTTTTGCCATCACCACCACACCGAAAGTCATGAAAGCGGGCAGTCACCTCGCTGATCGCTCAAAGGCGTTCAAGCAAACGCACCTTTCCGAGACTCCGCAGGAGATCGAATTTGTTCTTTCGTTGTACCGGAAAATGCCGGGCTTTGAAGACGTCAAGTCTTACACGGAAATTTATGAGCGCACAGGCATGTTGGGGAAACGCTCGCTGATGGGCCACGGCATTCACCTTTCTCCGAAGGAACTTCAGGTTCTCCGGAAAACAGAAACCGCGGTCATTCATTGTCCGACGTCGAACGCTCCGCTTGAGCAGCAAGGACTCGGCTCAGGACTTTTTGATTTTCATATGATCGAGAAAGCGAAAGTCCGCTGGGCACTTGGCTCGGATATCGGTGGTGGCCCTTTTCTTTCTATGTTTGATGTCATGAGAAGTTTCGTGGAACAAAACGAAAAGAAGCAAATTCCGGACGCCACTTTTGTGAAGGCACTCTATCGCGCAACACTTGCTGGTGCAGAAATTATGGAAGTCGCAAAGAAAACCGGAAATCTTTCTCCCGGAAAGGAAGCGAGTTTTATTGTTGTGCCACTGAAAGGCGGAGCGCGTGCAAATGCGGAAGAAACGCTGAAGGCCATCGTCACCAGTCATGCAGAAGCGCGCGCGAGCTACGAGGAGATGGTAGAGTTTGTGGCCTGGAAGGGGCGCGTTCTCTTTGACCGGCCCGGAATATTGGCAAAGTGATCTCTTGTCCAACTCTTGCCGTTCAGGTAATCGTTCTAAGCACCGGGACCTTCGCCACCCATTTTTTTCTCCCGGACATCAGCTAAGCTCATGGGAATGAAAATTCTTTACGTCGACGATGAACGGGACTTGCTCGAGCTGGCAGTCACTTTCTTTGAAGAAGAAGGTTTGCCGATTGAGACTGCTTCGGATTATGACGAAGCTTTAACCCTCATCCGTAAAAACCATTATGATCTCATCATCTCTGATGTGCGTATGCCTTCCGGTAGCGGCATAGATCTCGTTGCCCTCGTCCGCGAAGAGAAAAAATTCTCAGGGAAATTGATTCTTGTTTCCGGTGATATCAAGTCACGGGATGAGTGCAAGCGCGCCGGATGCGATTTTATCATGAACAAGCCCATCGATTTCTTCGGACTGATCGACAAGGCCCGTGAGTTACTCGAGAGTAATTGAAACTGGACAGTGATCTGACCCTTTCACGCTCGCGAGAATCTCCGCTTTCTTCACTCTCGGTACTAATTCAGCACTCACAAAGAAATAATCGATTCTCCATCCGATGTTCCGTTCACGGATACTTGGGTTCATCACACTCCACCACGTATAAGCGCCGGCCTGATCGGGATGAAAGTGGCGATAGATATCAACATAACCCTCAGAAATAAATTTATCCATCCACGCGCGTTCGTTGGGAAGAAAGCCAGTCGTGTTTTTATTCGTCTTCGGATTGGCGAGATCGATTTCCTGGTGAGCAGTATTGAAGTCGCCGGTGATAATGATGGGTTTTTTCTTACGAAGCTCATTCATTTTCATGAGAACGTAATCGCTGAACGCGAGTTTAAATGGCACACGCTTGTGATCGCGCTGACCATTCGGGAAATAACAATTCAAGAGATAAAAATCAGATAGTTCATGGATGAGAACGCGTCCTTCGGAATCATATTCCTCTTTTTCAACCTTTTTCGTGTCAAGGATTTTTTGCCGACTTAAAGTAGCGACACCTGAATAACCTTTTTTCACCGCTGAACTTGCGTGACAGGTATAATGTTCATGTTCGAGAATTTCAGCGGGAAACTGAGATATATCTGCTTTCGTCTCTTGTAGGCATAGGATATCCGGAGATTCCCGAGTGATCCATTCGAGAAATCCTTTATTGTGCACAGAGCGAATACCGTTAACGTTCCACGAAATGAGCTTCATAAAATAAAATTTTTCCCGGTTATTTTGAAAACGTTTTGCCGATAAGATTGTGAATAAGTTTTTTGTGAATGACGAATGACATTCTAGAAAAAATGACTATTATTTTCAATCTCGTCACAACCTTTGGAGTTCCTCACATGCGTTGCTTTAAGAATATCGCTCATCTTATCCGTACAAAAAGAATGAATCATCCAAAAGGTTACTCACAATCAGAACTTTCGCATCTTCTTGGCTATAAGAATGGCCAGTTTATTTCAAACGTAGAGCGCGCGCTTTGTAATATTCCCCTGAAAATGCTCCGTAAAGTTTCTGAGGTTCTCGACATCCCAGCTGAAGAACTGAAAGCAGCGATCCTGAAAGACCAGGAAGAAACACTTAATAACTATCTCTATAATCTGAAGACAACTAAGAAAGAGAAGACGGTTGAAGTTGAACCGCATTTCGCTGCCACTGGCACTGACGGAATGTAATTCCCAAAAAGAATGACACAAAAAAAAGGCCCTCTTTCGAGGGCCTTTTTTATTTGTTATGCCTGACCTTTATATTTTAAATAATCATCATAAGAGCCCACCGATTCTTCCTGATCCTCTTTGTATTCCTCAAAGGCCTCTTTCTGAGAATCCTTGAAGTGAGGATCTTCGATTTCCTCAGGAGTGACCTCAATTGGTTGTGGGGCGAGGGGATCGAGACCGCGATTCAGAGAATACGTCGCATCGATCGTATAACGTTCAGTTTTACGCTTTTCCAGCGCTTCCCGCTGCCAGGGCTCGAGATTGGCCTCAAAACGCCGTAAATGCTCAATAGAGTCGTAAAAATTCTTTTCGAGACGCCGGAGCTGGCGATCATCCACGCGATTAAAATACTCGTAGTATTTGCGTCTGGTGATGAGGTGCTGTTCAAGGAGATTGTCGTATTTGACGAGAACCTGATTTGAGGTCAGTGGACGACCATGACGATTGCGGTTTCTCGCGCCACTCTGGTGAGAGCGATTGCGGTTTTCCGCAGGACTCCCTTGTGGGCGCGCTTGTTGCTGTCCTTGACCCTGTCCGCCCTGACGATTGCGATTTTCGCCACCGCCGCCACCGCCATTTCTATTCCGGTTAGCACCACCACGACGACGACGTCTGCCGCCTCCGCCGCCCTGGCCACCGCCACCTTGCTGAGAATTGTTCCGCGGTTGTTGATCCACGCGCTCTCCGAATAAAAACGTTTTAAGACTTTATACTATGCTCCGCGCGCAGAATTTGTCCAGCCGAGGCGAATAAAAGAGTGAGAAAAGAGCGACCTTCCTCTATAATAAGCCCAATATTTTATCCAGAATCATGGAGGTTTTTGTGGCCCGTAAGAGAGTAAAAGTCGCCGTCACTGGTGCTGCCGGACAAATCGGATACGCCCTTCTTTTCAGAATCGCTTCCGGACAAATGTTTGGATCTGAAACTGATCTCGATCTTCAACTCCTCGAGCTCGAAGCGGCTCTTCCGGCACTGAAAGGTGTTGCGATGGAGCTCGAAGACTGCGCTTTCCCGAATCTCAAAAATATCGTTCTCACTTCTGATCTCAATACTGCTTTCAAAGATGCCAACTGGGTGATCTGTGTTGGTTCTGTTCCTCGTAAAGAAGGAATGGAGCGCGCTGATCTTTTGAAAATCAACGGCGGTATCTTCACTGCTCAGGCGAAAGCGGTTGAGAAGAGTGCTGCAAGTGATGTGAGAGTGTTCGTCGTAGGTAACCCATGTAACACGAATGCACTCATTGCCATGAATAACGCCAAAGGAATTCCTGCGGACAGATTCTTTGCGATGACTTCACTGGATGAAAACCGCGCGAAGTCTCAGCTTGCGATCAAAGCAGGCACAGATGTGAACGCAGTAAAAAACATGACGATTTGGGGGAACCACTCAGCGACTCAGTATCCGGATTTCTACAATGCTACGATCAACGGCAAGCACGTCACTGACGTGATCTCTGACGTGGAATGGCTCAAGGGCGATTTCATCAAGACGGTTCAGCAGCGTGGGGCCGCGATCATCAAAGCTCGTGGCGCTTCTTCAGCGGCCTCTGCCGCGAACGCAGTTGTGGATGGTATCCGTAATCTCGTCACTGATACTCCAGCGCTTGAAACATACTCTATGTGTCTTTCTTCCAACGGCGAATACGGCGTTGATAAGGGACTGATTTTCTCTTATCCGTGTCGTACTGAAGGTGGAAAAGTGAAAGTCGTCGAAGGAATCAAGCACAATGATTTCGGCCAGGAGAAATTCAAGGCCACTCTCGACGAACTTCGTGGCGAAAGAGACGCTGTAAAATCACTCGGCCTTATCTAAGTTAAATTCTCGTGAAGGGCCCGAAGTTTTAACGCTTCGGGCCCTTTTTTTATTGCCAAAAAAGTCCCCGTTCCCTATAAAGACCCTTCTACTTATTTTTCGGTGGGGGTGTGACATGGTAACCATGCAGGAAACCATTAAACTTTCAGGCTTCAACAATCTCACGAAGATTCTTTCGTTCAATCTCTACGATTTTTGTATCGCTATGAACGAGAAGCAGAAGCAAGAGTACATTCAGTACATTCACACCAAGTTTTGCGCTAAAAATATCCGCGATATCGCCCGCAATATCTGTAACATCATTGAAGCAAATATTCTGAATGAGTCGATTCAGGATTATGATCCGGTTGGAGCTTCGACGATGACTCTCATGTCCGACATCAAAGGTGGCGGAAACTGGGAAATGGGTTCGGAAGGCAAGGCTGCAGTAAAAATGCACCTCGATAAATCGCACATCACGACTCACACTTATCCGGATGCTTCAGATCCTGAAGGCATCTGCACTTTTCGTCTGGATATCGATGTCGCTACTTGCGGCGAGATCATTCCACTTCGCGCTTTGAACTACATGTTCGAAGTGTTTGAGTGTGACGTGGTATACATCGATTACGTTGTCCGCGGTTACACGCGTCTGGCGAACGGGAAGAAAATTTACAATGATCAGTATTTCAACTCGATCCAGGACTTCATTCCGAAAGAAACTCTCGAGAAGTTCCACTATCGTCAGGACCTGAACATCCACAATGATAATATCTGGCAAACGAAGCTGATGGTGAAGCCGACTGATCCTTTGAACTATCTGTTAGATCCGGCAGATAAAAATCACAAGGACATCAAGCACAAGATGGAGCTGCTTGAAGACGAGATGAAAGACGTTTTCCATCTGAACTAAGTTCTGTTCGCAACAATCGCTATATTTCTTGGTGAAACCGGCTCCTCGAAAACCTCGAGGAGCTGGGATCTATATCCGTTTTCTTCGAGGAAGATAGCGCGATCTAATTGAATATAGAGTTCCAGCAGCCTTCCGAAAACATTTCGCACTAGTCCCGCAGCAAGCATCTTTGAAATGAGCGCCTGTCTTTCAGGATCATTGTAATAAGCATCGAGTTCATCAGGAGAATGCTTGATCTCAACTCCGATACGCTTCAGATTATCAATGGCATAGACAGAGAAGTTCTCATCGTAAAGTTTTGGCGAAGAATTTCCCAGAGTGGAGATCTTCTTCATTCCATACTCATCGTGAAGAAGGAAGTGAATGGTGTAACGATAAAGCTTCACTTTCTCCTTCAGGTCGTAATCCTCTTCATCCATTTTTCTATGCGCGCGGGAGGCGAGGGTCAGTGCAAACTGGGTCATCACGAGTTGATCTGGCAGAGATTTCGTGAATGAAGAAATGTTCTGTGTGGCAGGAACGAGCTTATGATAGCAGCAGCCGAGATTGATAAGTGATTTTGCCCGCGCCTTCGCTGTTGCCGTCACCTGATCGTTAGCAAGATTTCCGCAGGTATGAAGTCCCAATGTCATGGTGTCTTTATCGAGGAGTTCAATGAAACGCAACTCGTCCGCGCTCACCTTGATATTGTGGTACTCGACTTTGTGCGGGCCCTTGGCGTTCTTTTCGTGTCTTTCTCTTCCGGTCTTCTGCATTTCCGGATCAAGATCCACGCTCACCACTTTGTGATGATAAACATTGTTCATCGTTTGTGCGAGAAGGCCGATGCCTCCGCCAATGTCGACGATCTTTCCGATCTTTTGCTCTTGATAAAAATGATTTATCAGTGGCCCGAGCTTTTTGATCTCGTAAATTTTTTTCGGGATCATGTAGAGCCAGGTCCAGTTGTGAGTCACGATCGGTGGAAGTTCAGGTGCCTGATCCAGGCGGCAGAGTTCTTCGCAGCGGGCGTAAAAGGAAAGGAGTTCCGAATGATTCACGAGACCCTGGATTTCTTTTCGTTCCAGGCGAATGAGAGAAGCTTTGTCTTTAATGGATTCTAATTCTTCGAGCCAGGAAAGCGGGTATCCGTCGAGGGGATCGGGATACTGGAGCATGATTTCGTTTTGCCAGATATTCTGGTAAGGTTTCAGGAAATCGATGATCTCTCTCAGCCGCTGTTTATGATCCATGGAGAGAAAGGATATAGCACAGAGTATGGATAAGATAAATAAAGTGGCCATTTTCGGCATGGGAAAATCAGGTCAGGCGGCAGTGGCGCTCGCCAAGAAACTTCGTCAGGATCTCTATGCCGTGAATCGCGGGAAACCCGATGATTGGTATTACGCTGAGAAGCTCGATAAGCTCGTGGAAATCTGCTCGTGTTATTCGGAAGAGGACTTCGCCCAGCACTTTCACAAGATGGACGAGATTGTCATTTCTCCGGGAATTCCGACTACGCATCCCGCGCTCAAAAAAGCGGTGGAGAAGGGCGTTCCGATTTTGTCGGAGATTGAGTACGCCTGGAGATACTGCAAGGATGTTCCGGTGATTGCGATCACAGGGAGTAACGGCAAGACCACAACTACCACTATGATTGCGGAAGCTTTGAAGAAAGCAGGCAAGAAAGTTTTCTGCGGCGGTAACATCGGCGTACCTTATTGTGAGCTGCCTTTGTCAGGGGAAAAATATGACTGGGCCATCATTGAAGTTTCCAGTTTTCAGCTTGAGACGATTCATGACTTTCATCCGGTGATCGGGCTCATTCTGAACGTAGTACCAAATCACAGTGAGCGCTACGATTCAGTTCATGATTACGCGAAAGCGAAGTTCAGAATGCTGAAGAACATGACGGCTTCTGATCTTTTGATTCTCGGGAAAGAAAATCCTTATCTTGATGACATCTACAATCATCCGGTGCCGAAGACCTACTTCACCAAAGGCGATCTTCCGAAGGAATTTAAATTTGATTTCTCAAAAGCGAAAGTGAAGGGCGAGCACAATGAGGCAAACTTCTTTGCTGCCTGGAAGGTCTTATGGAGAGCAGGTGTTCCGAATCTTCAGAATCTTTTCCAGGAATTCATCAATGAGTTTCCGGGAGTGCCTCATCGCCTGGAGTATGTTCTCACGAAAGACGGGCTTTCCATTTTTAACGATGCCAAGAGTACGAATCTCACCGCGACGGAAACTGCCATTAAAGCGTTCAAGGATGATCCTGCGCCTCTTCATCTCATTATTGGAGGAAAGCTTCGTAATGAAGCGGATAGAATGCTTCCCGGCCTTCTTCCGTACAAAGATCAGATCGATACCATTTTCACCATCGGCGATGTGACAGACAGACTCTATGAAGAACTCAAAAATGATTTCCTCGTCGTGAAAGCAGGCGATGTGAGAACAGTGTTTGAGCTCGCGAAGAAAGGCTCACTGAAGGGCAATCTCGTGCTGTCGCCGGCATTTCCGTCATTTGATCAGTTCAAGAATTACGTGGATCGGGGAGAGAAGTTTAAGGCGTGGGCGAAAGAAGCTTTTTAGTGCTTCATCATGAGATCGTTATAAGACTGGTCGATGGAAGCTGGTGAACGTTCGCTGATTCTTTCAGGGACTTTCTCGCCCATCGCAGATTCGAATGAAATCTTCGCAATGAAGAACATCATGAGAACCATTACTACTGAGCCGAGTTTGATTGACATAATTGTTATCCTAATCGATCAACTTTATTATTCACCGACCTCCTATCGGCATTAAAATACGGAACTTTAGAGAATTTCTACGAATTCTATCGAGATAATTGTGCCAAGAAATGTGGGCAGATCAGAAGCTGTATCTCTCAGGGGATAAATTCCGGGAACGGAACCAGGGAACGATCTTTTCATCGATCAGTTGAAGGGCGCGGTCCAAATTGAGGTCTTCGATCTTGTTGATTCCACGGGTGAGTTCATCCAAAACCTGATCCTGGATAATACCGACTTCTTTCACCAGGTGATAAGGGATCAAGGTGTAAGTTACGAGTCCATAGCGTGAACGGAATTTTTCAGGGAAAGTTGTTTCGAGTTTGTGCTCAACTTTCTTCCGGAGAAGGAAGCTTTCGTCACCGACCTTGTCACACATTTCCGAGAAATTCTCACGGGACATATCCGCAATCGCATCACCATTTGGTTTCTGGTGGGCCTCGTAATTTTTGAGAATCATCGGGTAATCACCTGGATGAGCATCCATTTGATCGAGGAGATATTGAACGTCAGAAAAGCCTGAGTTCATGCCCTGGCCGAAGAAGGGAACCATGGCGTGGGCAGCGTCGCCAAGAAGGGCCATCTGATCTTCATAGATCCACGGTCGCATGCGAACGATACCGAGAAATCCTTGAGGATGTGATTCGTATTCCTTCACGAACTCCGGCATGAGTGGAACTGCGTCCGGATAATTGTTTTTAAAATAGTTTTCAAACGCCGCCGGTGATTTCAATTCTTCAAACCAATCCTTCGGCATATAAAGAGTCATGGTGAATGAGCCGTCTTTATTCGGAAGACCCATGAGCATGTGATTTCCACGCGGCCAGATGTGAAGGGAATTTTCATCCATCACATACTTTCCGTTCTTCGCCGGCATCGTCATTTCTTTGTAATCAGTTCCGAGTGGCTCAACTTTGTATTCTGCTTTTGTCCCAAGAGAATCGATGATCGCCTGACGGGCAGCGGAACCAGTACCATCAGTGCCGAAGAGGAGATCGTAAGAGAGCGAGTCGCCACCTTCGAATGTCGCTCTTTTATTCTTCACATCGACTGACTTTAAGGCCGAATCAAAAACAATTTTCACTCCATATTTTTCCGCTTCACTCATCAACAAACAATTGAGTTCAGCGCGACTCACGGAATGATTGCATTCCGTAGGATCTTTTCCATAGGGTTGATAGGCGAGGTCTCCGGACTTCGAATGCATAGTCCGGCCGGTCACTGGCGAAGTGATTTTCTTCACCGTTTCCCAGAGATTAAGATTCTGAAGAGGACGTACACCTTTGGCAGTAATGATGAGGTTGATGGATTTTCCGGCGGAAAGCGTTTGCTTCCGCATGTCCGGTCTTTTTTCAAAGACCGTGACGTCATGGCCACGCTTCTTTAAAGCGATCGCAAGTAACGAGCCGACGAGGCCCGCACCTGCGACGATGATCTTGCGCGGACTCTCTCTCACAGAGTTTCCTTCATGATCTGCACGAGGCGATAGCAATCTTCATAAGAATTATAAAGTGGAGCAGGGGTGATGCGAAGAATGTCGGGTTCGCGGAAATCGAGGACCACGCCCTTTTCACCGAAGACTTTCACCAGCGGCTTCGGATCTTTCTTCATCTGGATCGAGAGCATCGAGCCTCTTTGCTTCTGATCTTTCGGCGTGATGATCTCGAGCTTCCCTTCGCAGTTATGAAGAAGGAGGAACTCAAGATAACCGGTCAGTTTATCTCCACGGGTGCGAAGATTTTTTATACCTGCCTCATCGAAGATGTTCATGGAAGCGCGAAGAGAAGCGAGCTGGAAGATAGGAGGATTTGAAAGCTGCCAGGCCTCGACCGAAGGAATTGGCTCGAACTTCGGACCCATTTTAAAGCGTGAAGTTTTATCGTGGCCCCACCAGCCTTCAAAACGTGGGATGTTTTTATCACCGAAATGTTTTTCGTGAACAAAGGCACCTGCGAGTCCGCCTGGACCGGCGTTGAGATATTTATACGAACACCAGACGGCGAAATCGACTTTGTCATCGTGAAGGTTGAGAGCAAGGTTGCCCGCACCGTGAGCGAGATTGAATCCGCAAAGCGCGCCATTCTTGTGAGCGGCCGCCGTTATTTCCTTAAAGTTAAAACACTGGCCGGAAAGATAGTTGCAGGTACCGAGCATCACCAACGCGAGTGAATCACCGAGAGCATTGATCTGTGCGATCACTTGCTCAGGAGAAACAGTTTTCTTTCCTGGCTCAGGCCTGAGCTCGACAATCGCTTCGGAGGG
>JBJMLZ010000219.1:0-9702 GCA_045805035.1 Bacteriovoracaceae bacterium | reverse complement strand
CTCATCAGTTTCACCACTCTTCATCACCTTCACTATATAACCCTCCTGTTTGGTATAATATACATACGTAACTATTCGACCATCGCTCTTAACCAAAATAAAGTTTAGTGGTTTCTTTAGCAAACCACCGCTATACTGGATTGTGCGGTATTCTTTATCGCCCACATGGAACGAAACCGGACGACCAATCCAGGTAAAGAGAACGCGCAAAGGGGCGGTGAGATCAAGGAGCTCTCCCTTGTCATCCGTCACCGGTTGCATGTGATGAAGGTCACCTTCGGAGTACGCCATGTATGAGCCGTACGTGCCAAAGTATTCACCGGCAGAGAAGAGCATCTGGAAACCAATCGACGATTTATTCTTGCGAAGTTTTCTCAGTTCAGCGAGAGACTCAACTGCCTTGCCATTGACCTGCACTTCAAGATGCGGACCTTCTACAAGTGGCCCTGCAGTCGGACGCTCAGCTGCCTTCCACACCTGACCATCCGGACGGTATACGTCGAAGATAATTTGTGCGGGCGCCATGATTTTTGAAAGTGTCGAATCAAGATAAGTCACGACGATGGCGGTACGATAAGGAATTTTATGAACGACGCCGTCGTTGTCACGGACATCCATCTGCTGAACGACCGTTTCGTGAACAAAGGGAACCCATCCGCGATCATCAATGTACAGATCACCGTTCTGGAGAGTGATCGGTTCACCGCCGTAGCCGTGACTGAAAATCACTTTGCCATTCTCATCACGCTGGATCCAGTTGCCGTCTTTGGGAAGGCCCTTATTGAGAGGAGCTTTCGGGTTATTGGCGACCATGTGAAATTTATTATCCGAGATCACAAACTCAGCATCAAAGAACAAACGCTGGCGGGTATTGTTGAACCCATCTTTGATCAGGAGCGGACGGCCGTTTTCATCATCGGCCATTGCACCCGCGAGAGCTTTGAGCTTTGTGGTGCCATTGTTATCGCGGTAACGGAAAACCGCCACATCCCAGGTTGAGGAATCAAACGCGTAACCAAAAGGGCGACCGGTAGCGGGATCAACTTCACCGCCGTAAGGAAATCCGTTCTTGTTCAGGAGATCGACTTTATCAACCGGAAACGATCCGCCTTTTACGAAACGCTCAAGGGAATCAAACAGCATGATGTTCTGGCCGGAGAAACCAATCGCAAATTTTTTCTCGCCGTTCGGAAGATCGACCATGAGGGGTCTCGTCGGATCCGGCACTTCATGATCTTCGTTGGTCACGATGCGGACGTGATCGCCGCCATCAGAGATCTTTTTCAGCTCGCGGACGATCGCGCGGTGTTCTTCGCGGGATAATTCCTGGGTGGCGCAGCCCACACCCGGTAACAGGAAAAGGACCGTCAAAAGCGTGGAAGGAAGAAGGTTTTTCATAGGAAAAAAGCCTATGACGAACATCTCACTTCTGACCACAAAAAAAGTGTGACATGATCTGTTCAATGCTCGAGACAAAACGATTACTGTTGAGGAATTACGAAGAAAGGGACCGTTCAGAGTTCATTCGCATGAATCAGGACACGCAAGTCATGGAATTCTTCCCCGCACCCTGGACTCCGGAGGAGAGTAACGCCGTGTTCGACAAGCTCTTAAATCTCATTCATGAGCGGGGTTGGGGTCTCTGGGCCCTCGAAGAAAAGTCTTCAGGGAATTTCATCGGCTGGACCGGACTTCATGTGCCTTCATTCGAGGCCCCCTTTATGCCCGCGGTGGAAATCGGCTGGCGCACTCTTCCTGAATATTGGAACAAGGGTTATGCGACCGAGGCGGCCGGGAAAGTCTTGTGGTTTGGACATCACATTTTAAAAATCCCCGAGATTGTTTCCTTCACCGCGGCCGGAAATGTGAAGTCCCAAAGAATCATGGAAAAAATCGGAATGAAGAGATGCATGGAAAAAGATTTTCTCCATCCGAAACTTCCGGATGGTCATGTGTTGAAACCGCATGTGATGTATGTTTCTACTCTTCGAGATCGGTGAGCGGGAAGAACTGAATCGCGAGCATGTAGACTTCTTTCTTGTCGCCTTTCTGTAAAAGGGCGCCCATTTTCTGGCGGAATTCGCGGATAATCGTTTTTGCTTCATCCATCTTTTCCGGATCAACGGCAAAAGTGGCGGAAGAAAAATCTCTCATCGATTTATCAATCTTTCTGAGCTTCTCTTTGGCCAGATCAAGCTCTTCCAGGTGCGCCTGATTGAGAGCTTCTCCGCGTGCATCTTCCGTGGTCTTGATATCGGGATGTGCTTTTTTCAGCTTACCATTTTCAATCACCAGGAGCCCGCAGCTCATGAGATTATTCAACACCAGATCCGTGCGCCCTTCGGTGAGATCTAATCTTTTTCTGATGTATTCCTTTGTCGGCTCAAAATCATCAAGGTCAAAGAGATCGAGAACCGCGTAGTGCTCCCATTCCGCAATCACTTTGAAGTAGGATTC
The DNA here is from genome assembly GCA_045805035.1 of Bacteriovoracaceae bacterium. Taxonomy (GTDB): domain Bacteria; phylum Bdellovibrionota; class Bacteriovoracia; order Bacteriovoracales; family Bacteriovoracaceae; genus Peredibacter. Next base: position 7,245 of record JBJMLZ010000219.1, on the reverse strand, counting down.
ATCGAGCATAAAGCGCTGATCGAGTGAAGCGATCTTGATGTCATCGATACTCATCGCTGAACGATTGATACTTTCAATGAAGAGAGTCGTTTCTTTGCTGTCGAGCGAGAGTTTTTCCGCCATCTCACGCGCATTCTTCGACGGAATCGCGCGCTTCCCATTCAGAATCTGGGAGAGTGTTGATGAATCAATGTTCAGGTCGCGGGCATAGGCGCGCATGGAATAGCGGGGATTAGACTCCTGACGAATGAGAAGCCCGTCTTTTAACTTCGAGATGTAATAGGCCTTGCGAATTTCCATGCCCACATCATAAAGAGAAAACCAAAAGTGAGGGCAGGACCCTGAAATTCTTTACCCCTGTCGAATTATTTTACACCCTGAAGATTTCACTCAAACAACCCGGCCCGAACCCTTTCTCCGGTACATTTATTCTCATGAAAATTTTAAATGCTGCCTTTCTGTTCATCACTTTGATGTCGACGGCGATCGCCGGCGATAAAGGGAATATCTATCGCATTCCTCAACCCTACGAAGGACTCTACGGCGGCGATGCGGTTGTTTGCCGGAACCCGAATAACCAGATCATCCGGGCCCGGCTTCTCGATTACGTCGAGGCGGACAAATTTTACCCGGATTTATCGATCCATTTCATGACCGGCATTAATGATCTGACTTATTTCGAATTGCTGGCGACGAAGCTCGTAGGAATTTCGCCGGACGTGTTCGTCACTTTCCGGAGAGAATCCAAGAAACTCGCCCTCCGCTTCAGCGAAGGAACCATTGGATACCAGCCGCACCCGGACTATGTCTTCGTGAAAGACTTCAAGCTTCTCTCAGTGCCGGACCTGGGTCTTCGCAAGCCCATCGCCGTGGCAAAAGGGTGCAAGATCGAGCAGCTCGTGATCAGGTACAAGCGTTTTGATCGCACCACTTACTACATTCAGTCGGAGCTCTTTAATAAACTGAGCCCGGTTGACCGCAGAGGTCTCATGCTCCACGAGGCGCTCTATCACACCTTCAATCTTTATTATGGTGATCACGATTCAGCGCGGACGCGCTTCTTTAACCGGGGAATCGTGGCAAAACCTCTGAACGAGCTGACCCCTGATTATCTGGAAAAACTTCTGCAGAATGCTTACGTGCACTTCTGATCTAAGATTCCTGTGCAGCCTTTAATGGCCCCGCACAGGATTTCAATCGAGACTGGTTTTTCCAGTCTCGCAACCACCTGGCGATGACGGCGAAGTTTCCCTTCTGCTGAGTAAATGATGACGGGAATGTTCCGCAATTCTGTGGAAGCTTCCGTCTCAAGCGCTTCAAGAAACTCATCGCCGCTCATCACCGGCATTTTGAGATCCAAAACCACACAGGAGGGAATGTCTTTCTTCGGTAACCCATTTAACAACTCTAAGGCAACTTTCCCATTCGCCGCCTCGAGCACCCCATAACCCTCATCCCGAAGAAAGATCCCGATCACTTCCCGAAGGTGACAGTTGTCATCGATGAGAAGGACATTTTCCCTGCTGTGATTCATGCGGCGATTTGTAACATGATTGGCCGCCGCGAGGAAAAAACCGCCATCCTTATGTAATAATTGTGAGGCAAGCGGCCGCCGCACCATGGGCTGTCTCAAACACCAGAAAATGCTGAACTAACAGCATGAAAATGATGAGCTTCTTCACATTCATTTTCCTCGTCTCATGTTCCACCACTTCCTTCACGGGACAAGCGCACATGACTCCCGAGCAGTGTGAGAAAAAGTGCTCTGGTTGGGACATGGAAATGGATGCGATGGTCGCACTCGGAGATTACAGCGATGCTTGTGTGTGCAGAAAAAAGAAAAGCGCACCACTCACGACCGCGGAAACCGCCAGTGCAGTCGGCGAGGGCATGCAGCTCAGAGAACTTCGTCAGATGACAAACACTCCGCGCTTCTAGTCGGCATATCATAGATAATTCTGAGTGCTTTCCCCGGAAAAAAGATTTTTTCCACCAAAAATTTTTTTCTGCTTTAATCGATTCATGCATAGATTCTGGCCTCTCGCTTTTCTCCTTTTTTTCTCCTGCGGGAAAAAGAGTGACTCAACTTCTGATTCAAAGATTTACTACCAGTATGGGACCGCGGCTCTTCCCGGATCCATGGCCCAACTTGCTCCGAATTTTCGACCCGCCAGTCTCTCCGATAAGATCTTCACGAAAAACGGCAAGGTCTATTCACCTGCCGATCTTCTTACGCAGAATCTTGAGCTCTCTTTTGATGTAGCGACTCAAGTTACCACAGGAAGAAGCGCGATCACTTTCAATCTCCCGACTGATTCTTATCCGTATCTCGATCTCAATGCGACAGTGACATCAGCAACGATTGATGGCGTGGTAGTTCCATTCACAACCGTGACCGATCCAGACGGCCTGGGGAATTCCTACCTCACATTCGATTCGCTCATCACTCAGGGTTCCCACACACTTGAAGTTGAATATTCTCTTCCGGGAAAAATCACTTACGCAAACGGGGGAGCTGACTTCCTCACCTCCATGACCGATGTCTCCAACGCGCATTTCTTTGAGACCTGGGGACCGACGGGATTTGAAGATGATTCCTTCGCGCTCACACTAAGCCTCAATCTCTTAAACGGTTCAGCCCCAGAACAACTTTTCACCAACGGCAACATCACCAACACTACGAGCACTCACTGGGAAATCGAATTTCCTCCGTACTTCACCAAATCTTCTTTCTACGTTCACCTCACCAACAAAGCTTTGGAAGTGAGAAACTTTTTTTATCACTCGATTCCCGTCACCGTTTATTCAACGTCCGCTTATCTTTCCGACAAAGCGCAGGCCATTCTTCCCGGTCTTTTTGAAGAACTTGAAAATGATTACGGCCCTTACCCTCACACAAGCTTCACCGCTTTCGTAAAACCCAGCGGGGGAGGCATGGAATACTCGGGTGCCACCATCGCAAGCATTCCCGCCATTGATCACGAGCTTCTCCATTCCTGGTTCGCCCGCGGAGTCATGCCCGCCGAAGGAAGAAGCGGATGGATCGATGAGGCGATCGCGTCGTGGAGAGACTACGGTTATTTTCAGGCCGCCTCCCTCCTTGAGCGCGTGCCAACGAATCTTTCGAATTATTCTCCTTACCGAAAATCCACGCCCGGCAACGCTTACACTGACGGACGCCAGTTCCTCTCTGAGCTTGACCGCTTATTTGCTGCCTATGGGGGCCTCAAACCCATTCTGCGCCTTTTCTCCGACCGCTATCAGCACAAAGTCATGACCAATGAAGAATTCCAACTCTTCCTCGAATCTATGACCCTGATGGACCTTGGCCCCTATTTCAGGCGATACACGTTATCCGATGGAAATTGAGTGACGGATCAGCTATAGTCCGCACCATGAAAAACAAACCTTCCGACACAGTTTATATCTCTAACCTCAGCTATGAGCGCGACCGCGACGGCCTCAAAGTCATCTTCGCAAAATACGGTAAGGTGAAAAGCATCAAGATCCCGGTCGATGAAAATGGCCGTTCTAAAGGCATGGCGTTCGTCGCAATGGACTCCGTCGATGCCGCAAAACGCGCGATCAAGGAGCTCAACGGCAAGATCATCGATGGAAGAACGGCCAAGCTGAATTACGCCATCCCTCAGGAAGGTGAAGGAAAAAGCAAACGAGAAAAAGGCGAAGCGCCGAAGAAGAAAGAAGAGCCCGACTTCAAGTCCAAGCAGCTCGCCAAGAAAGAGCGAAACGATAAGAAGCGGAAATCCAATCCGCTTGTATTCAAGGCTCCATCAAAAAAGAAAACACGCACCTGATCGTGACACCATTTTCGTATTAGGTTCTCATCACCTCGTCAGGAGGTCCGCATGAACGCCATCAGATGGTTTGAAATTTACGTGAACGACATGAATCGCGCGAAGACGTTTTACGAGACTGTCTTCGGATACTCGCTCCGCAAAATGGAATCTCCCATGAAGGAGCTCGAGATGTGGGGCTTTCCTTCCGACCAGAATAGCTACGGCTCTGGAGGCGCACTTTGCAAGATGGAAGGACTCACTGCCGGCGGCGCAAGCACCATCGTTTATTTTGCAAGTGAAGACTGTGCAGTCGAGGAGAAGAAAATCGCAGCGGCAGGCGGCTCGATCATGCGACCGAAATTTTCGATCGGAACTTATGGATTCATATCACTGGGGTTTGATACTGAGAAAAATCTTATCGGTATTCACAGTATGAAGTGATCAGTACTTCTTCTCGAGCTCGAGCATCTGCGGAAGGAATTTTTTGTACTTCGGATAGGCCTTGAGCGGACGCTGGTCATCGCAGCTGTAGAACATATGCTCATACGAAACGATCGTCGTTTCATTGGCAACCACTGAAAGAACGCGCACACCTTCAGCGTCTTCCATCATCGTAAAATTCTTGATCAGGCCTTCATCAGTTTCTTCAAGATCAACCATCTCTCCGTCTTCCGCAGAATCCTGAAGCACGTGCGGATAATCTTCGTAAACTTTGAGAATCCCTGCGTACTGATTCACGCGATAGCTAGTTGGATGGAAAGTCATGATTTCAACGAGAGGATTTTCCTCTGTGGTCATCTCATACCAACGACACCACTGAGTTCCTTCGAGGTCTTTCGGCGTGACTTTTACTTTTTTAACTGGAAGATCGAGCATCATCTTCTTAGGAAGTACACCATTGCCATCGGAGAGAGTCGCCTGGCCCATGAGGACCTGGAGATTCAAGCTCGGACTTTCAAAAAGCTTTGAATCAAGAGTTTTTGAATAATCTCTGCAAGGGAAGAACTCTGTCTCACCCGTCATCGATTTCATCACGACTGCAGTCGTCGGAGAAAAGTTTCTATTCACATTCTGAAGATAGGGACGATCCACCAGGCGAGTTTCCGTGATCTTTTTCTGATCATTATACGAGCGCAAATCTCTCACCCCGTATCCGGAAATATCACGTCTGGTGTATCCGAAAGGAGTCGAAGGATCATCGTAAGCAATCGTCGTCGGAATTTTGAATGAGGTAGCAGATTTATAATCCACAAGGATCCGGGTCATCGCGAAGCGATCCCGGGAAAGGAACTCAACTCTCGTCACCACTTCTGTTGAAGGGGTGAGGGGCTGGACCGCGCACCACCCTTTCTCAGCGGACATTCCTTCTAAAGCGGTAACGGATGAGCTTTTTTTGCTTTCATTCTTATCGCAGGCAGCGACAAGCACCAGGGCCAGAAGGGATAGGGTAAGGGAGCGGTTAAACATAGAGCTAGTATAGGGTCGAAAACTGTTCGTATAGCCCCAAAGGTATTTTTTACATGGTGTAAATCTTAGGGGACTTTGGTAAGACCGCCCCAACATTAATCCCCAGGAGGATCCCATGATGAAGGCCATTGCTGCCGCTCTCGTTCTGACTGCCTCAACCGCATTCGCAATGCCGGTTGAAGTGACCCGCCCAATCGTTCGTATGAACTTCGATAAGGCGTTCATCAATACGTTCGACTTCGAAGGTATCGTAAAGCTTTCTAACTGCTCGGGCGCACTCATTCAGTTTGAAGGATCTTCAGAAAATAAGAAAGCTGTCGTTATGACGAACGGTCATTGTGCTGATCTTCCGGGCGGATTCCTCCAGCCGGGCCAGGTTCTCGTGAACCAGGATGTTTCTCGTACAGTTGGGATCTTCGACTCGAAGATGAAGCTCAACCGCGTGAAGGCCAAGAAAATTCTTTTCGCTACGATGACTGATACCGACGTGACTCTTTATGAGCTCGAAGTTTCATACAAAGACATCAAAGATAAGTTTGGCGTAAACCCGCTCACACTTGCTTCTAATCATCCAGCGGTGGGAACAGAAACTCAGATCATCTCTGGTTACTGGGAGAAGGGTTGGGATTGTTCAATGGAAGCTTTCATTCCGAAGCTTCGCGAAGACGCCTGGACCTGGATCGATTCGATCCGCTACAATCCGGAGTGTGATACCACTCACGGAACTTCTGGTTCACCGATTATCGAGCGCAACACTCGTACCATCGTTGGTATCAACAACACCGGTAACGACAACGGTGAGCAGTGTACAATGGATAACCCTTGTGAAGTTTCAACCGACGGTTCGATCCGCGTAGCTCAGGGCACTTCGTACGGTCAGGAGACTTACCAGATCTATTCATGTCTCAATAAGAACTTCGACATCGACCTGAAGAAAGAAGGTTGTATGCTTCCGAAAGCAACGAAGTAAGACTTCCGAAATTGATTAAAATGAGAGGGCCGCGAAAGCGGCTCTTTTTTTTGGATATTATTCAGCCCCCGCTTTCTCCAATTCAATATTCACAGGAGAATTAGCAAAAGGGAAATAGCGCAAAAAGGCTACGGGGTAATCAATAAAGATAAGTTTTTTTGCATAAAAATAGCAATATCTACCATCTCCTTCCATTATATCTTTTCTGAGAAACTTCTTCTTTGATAGGCAACTTTTAAGCGTAGCAATGTTCGCAGCAGTCCAATTAATTGGAGAGTAGCTTAATTGCTGGCCCATTATTGAATCATTAATGAATTCATGAAGTTCTTCTAGACTCGATTGAGAGGATTCTTTCAAACATTTTAAATCTAACGGGGCTAAGCATTTTTCAATATCCGGCTTGAATTCGAATTGTTTTGTGAGTCGCATTCTCTCAGATAGACTTCTTTGAGTAATTTTCACATTAGTGAGACACACGTAATCAATGTTACATTTTGATTTATCCACAAAAAGCTCTTTGCCATTTAAATTTGGCTTTTTGTTAGAGGAAATTATTATCGATGTATCAGCACTGCCTGAATAAACTCTTTCTAAATTCAATTCTGGTTGCACTGAACATGGTATTTTAGAATTCGGAGAACCATCTTTTATCCATTCCAATCTTCCGGGATCCAATAACTCTACTTCTTTCGGATCTTTGCTACTTATGATTTCGCATTTGAAAGGTTTGCAAGAAAGCCATTGTGTTAGTTTTTTTGAATAGACTTTATTCTTTAGATCACACGATTCACCTGAAACAAGAATCAGATTGTTTTCGCCGATTCGACCAAAGGATTTTTTGAAATTTGAATCAAGAAATAAGTTAACTCCTGGAACAACTGAGACCTCATCAAAAGAACTGAGCTCAGAGCTTGGTGTCCATGACCATTCGTCAGCATAGTAATACTTTTTTTCTAATCCTCTAGCAGAAGCTAAAAAGAAAAAATTTATAAAAAAAATAATTTTTTTTCT
>JBJMLZ010000218.1:0-9185 GCA_045805035.1 Bacteriovoracaceae bacterium | reverse complement strand
TACTGTTCCCGAGCGGTAATGGAAGCCCAGGGCTCTTGCCTCACCAATAAATATGCCGAAGGGTATCCGAAGAAGCGTTATTACAACGGTTGCGAATTTGTCGACGAAATCGAACAGCTCGCCATCGATCGTTTGAAGAAAATTTTCAACGCCGGTTATGCCAACGTACAACCGCACTCTGGTTCCGGCGCCAACATGGCAGTGTACATGGCGATGATGAATCATGGTGACGCTTTCCTCGGAATGGATCTCGCGCAAGGCGGTCACCTCACTCACGGTTCACCGGTAAACTTTTCCGGAAAACTCTACAAGGCCCTTCACTACGGCCTTGATCAAGAGACGGAAACCATCGATTACAATAAGCTCGAAGACCTCGCAAAAAAAGAACGTCCGCGCATGATTCTCGCCGGAGCTTCCGCTTATCCACGCACGATTGATTTTGAAAAGTTTTCTCAGATCGCAAAGTCAGTTGATGCTGTCCTCTTCGTCGACATGGCCCACATCGCGGGTCTCGTGGCGGCTGGGCTTCATCCGTCGCCGATGACTTATGCGGATGTGGTGACATCTACCACACACAAAACTCTCCGCGGCCCTCGCGGCGGTATCATTCTCACCAACAACGAGGAGCTTGGAAAAAAATTCAACTCGCTCATTTTCCCTGGAATTCAGGGTGGTCCGCTTGAGCACGTAATTGCCGGAAAGGCAGTGGCCTTCAAGGAAGCACTTGAGCCGTCGTTCAAAACGTATCAGGAACAAGTTGTGAAAAACGCCAAGGTTCTTGCGAAGACCATGATGGATAACGGAATCGATCTCGTTTCCGGCGGCACTGACAATCACCTCATTCTCGTAAAAACAGATTCGGTGAACATGTCCGGAAAAGAAGCGGGAGAAATTCTTGAGAAGGTGGCGATCACCTGTAACAAAAACATGGTGCCGAATGATAAGCGTTCTCCATTTGTGACTTCCGGTATCCGCCTTGGCACACCTGCCGTCACCACTCGCGGTTTCAAGGAAAATGAAACGAAGCTGATGGGCGAACTCATCGTGAAAGCACTGAAGAATCACACTGACGAAAAAATGCTGAAAGAAGTGAAGAACAGCGTGATCGAACTTTGCAAAAAATTTCCGGTGTACGCATGAAATATTTTGTCCTCGCCGTCCTTCTCGTCGCGTGCTCAACCGCGAAGAAAGAAGAGAAAAAAGTTGAAGCATCAGACGAGAGTGATGCGAGAATGGTAAGCCCTTATACTGTTCAACCCTGCCAGTGCATGAAGATCTTCATGCCTGTCTGTGCCGGCGGACAAAACTACGGAAATTCCTGCGAGGCCGAGTGCCATGGCCAGAAGACCTGGACCGACGGGCCCTGCTCTAAGAAAAAGAAGTAGTTAGCAATTACTTGATTTTCAGCTATTTAGCTTTATCTCTTGTATGAGAGATGTTAGTTTCAGGGTATCAACCACTATATCTAGTATAGGTACACCATGAAATGTCCTTACTGCTCGGCCCCTGATACGAAAGTCCTCGACTCACGTAACCTCGAAGAAGGTTCGACCATCAGACGCCGCAGAAAATGCGACACCTGCAACAAGCGCTTCACGACTTTTGAAACGGTCGAACTCGCGATGCCAATGGTGATCAAGCGTGATGGAAAGCGCGAGCCGTACAGAAAAGAAAAGATCCTCGGCGGTATCAACAAGGCAGTGGAGAAAAGAAAAATCCCAACTGTTCAGATTGAACGCATCATTCACAACATCGAAAAATCCATTCTCGATATCTCTGATAAGGAAGTCAGCACTTCCGAGATCGGCAATCTCGTGATGATGCATCTTCGTCATCTTGATCCGGTCGCCTATATTCGCTTCGCTGCCGTTTACCGGAAGTTCCAGGACGTCGAAGAGTTTGTGAATGAACTGAAGCACGACGAATATAATAATTTTAAGATCCATCCCGTGAAGGAAGATAACAACCGTGAGTACTAAGTCCGAGGCGCGTGAGTTTTGCCTCCAATTTCTTTATCATTTTCAATTACCCGCCTTCGCAGATCTCAAAAAAAACCTTGAGACCGCGGACGTCTTCGAACGCATTCAGGAATTCAAGGTCACTCTCGGAAAAGAGCTGAACGGTGAAGGTCAGGCGTATGTCGCTTCGACGGTTAAAGGCATTCTCAAGCACTCTGAGGACATCGAAACTGTTCTCGTGAAATATCTCAAGAACTGGAAACTCTCCCGTATCTCGAAGATTGAGCACACGATTTTCATGCTCGGGATCTACGAATTGAAATACACTCCGCAAGTCCCTGCAAAAGTCGTGATTAATGAGGCGATTGAGCTGGGGAAGAAATACTCCACCAAAGAATCTTCATCGTTCATCAACGGAATCCTCGACAGCGTGATGAAACAGGAACTGGGTCGCAATGAGTGATCTCATTCAGGAAGTCACTCCTCTCACCCGCGCGATCGTGTGGATCCGTCCGGATCAGATCTCCCCGAAAGATGACCACTACAAGGCCATCGACTATCTTCTCGACGGCCTTCTCACTGCGACCTTGAAAGAAAACGCTTCTCCTTCCTCACTCCTCGTGGGGAATAACTTCGATAAAAAGCTTCTGGTATTTTCTACGCTCAAGGATCCTAAGAAAGGTGAGCTTGAAAGCTTCCTCTCACTTCTTGAGAAGGATCTGGGAAGCGAAGACAAAATTTTAATTGTGGATGATACAGAAGGGAGAGAAGGTCTCCTTCGGGCAATCCCTCAGAAGCTCCTCTCCCATTTTCATGTTATTGGTTAGAGAGAAATGACTCTCGCATTTCTCATATCAAGACCCTGAACAACACGCTCGTAAATCTCACCCTGATCAGTCACAACAAACAGTTTGCCGTTGAGATCAAGGAAGTAGTTTGTTCCCGTCTTGGTCATGTTCTCGAGTTTGAAGTTCATCGGAAGCGCAGGCACAGTCAGATCGCCATCAGCAGACACTGTGTAAATCAGGTTCGCTGAATCAGTGAAGAAGTTACCACCGCGTTTCACCAGAGTTCCCACTCTCACGTCTGCACGTGGAGTAAGGTGCCCATCGTCAGCAATTGTGAAAACGATTCCTCTGTTGGTCATGAAGTAGCGGCCGCCTAAAGCGATAATGTCGGCGACCTTCACGAGGCCGTCGATCTCTGCTTTCTGAGCAACGCCTTCATGAGTAACGGTGTAGAGTTCGCCGGCGCTTGTGACGAAGTAGTTTCCACCGAAGCCAACTGCGAGCTTGTAAGCGTCGTTCATTGTGATGTTCACAATGCCCTTGCTGTCAGTCGTGTAGAGTTCACCAGCATCAGAGATAAAATAGTTCATCCCTTTACCAATAACCTTTGGTGGAATCACTTCATACTTACGATAAAGAGTTCCGTCTTCACCAATTGTCACGATCACGCTGTTGTCTTCAACGTAGAACTGACCGCCTTTCATTGTAACCTTCGCCGGGAAGGAGAAGTTTTCCATGTCATAGACGAATCCGGATTTATCGATCGATAAAACTTGTCCGCTGTCCATGATGAGGTAGCTTTGTGCAAAGGCATTCAGTGATAGTGTAGCGAGTGCTGCGAGAATAATTTTTTTCATATCCGTCTCCCTGGTTGAAAAAGCACGGAGACAATAGTCAAAATTTCTGCCTGTTTCCAGAATGCAGAATCAAATTATTGGAAGATATCTAAGGAGCCGAATGGCCGTGCGTTTCCTTAAGGTGACCATGAGCAACAGCTCATCAATGCACGAGGGCATCTTAAAGCATTTTCAGATCGACGCCACTCACATCGCAGCTTTCCAGCATAGAGAGTATAGTGCGCGCGGCTTTGAAATTAACAAACAGGAGTTGCTATGAAATTTTTCGTTTCCGTTCTTGCTCTCACTTTCACCTTTGGCGCCTATGCCGGACAAAGGGAAGATGCCGCTCGTATCGAACGACTCAATATGAAAGTGAAACGCCTTTCGATGAGAAATCTTTCCTGTCGTCATGATTCAGACTGCACAGTTCTTCCCGTAGGAAGCCGCGCTTGCGGAGGACCGAGCAGCTTCACAATGACTTCAAAGTTTAATCGTCAGTTTGAAAGGCTGGAGAGAGTAATCGCAAGAACGACGGCGAGAGAGGAAGAATACAATATCAAGTATCACGTCGTCTCGAGCTGTATCGCGGTCATGCCGCCCGTACCAGTTTGTGAAAACAGCATGTGTAAAATGTAAAAAAAAAGGGCCGGAAAACCGGCCCTTTTTTTTCTATCTGTGCTTGTCGATTACTGAGAAATGACTTTCACGTTCCGGAGATCTTGTCCGCTCACCTGCCGCTCAAACACGTTACCATTCATATCGACGACGAAGAGGCGGCCATCGGTATCAATCATGTAGTTCGCACCAGTCTTAGCGATGTTGTTCACATTGAGAGACAGCGGCACGACCGGGTTAGAAAGAATTCCTGTCTCGGAAATGGTGTAGAGCTTATTGGCAATATCAACGAAGTAATTCCCGCCCTGTTTTTTCAGGGTCGACGCAACTTTCTCCGTTTTCGCGTAAACGTAGCCTTCCTTACTCACGGTGAATGCTACGCCTGATTTAGTGAAGAAGTAGTTACCACCCAGCACGGTGATGTCAGCGGGATTCAGCTCAGGAAGAGTGATGTTGTAGTAATTCCCGGTAGCGTTCAATGTATAAAGAAGTGAGTTTTTCTTTTTCTTGTCTTTGGCGACGAAGAAATTACCGCCGAACTTTTCAATGCGACCGAGAGCATCGTCCTGATCTTTCTTGTATTCGTAAGAAAAGCCCTTGAGGTCGATCGTAATGAGTGAACTATCGTCAGTGAGAATGTAGTTCAGGCCCTTACCTTTGATCTTCTCCACTTCCTGGTCTTTGTCGTACTTGTAACCGTTTTCATCAACGGTCATGAGCTGCTTTTTCTCAACGAGGAAGTTTCCTCCGCTGATCTTCACATCGTACGGAACAACAAAGTGACCGAAGTCGTAAACGAAGCCCGCTCTGTCTGTCGTGAGCATGACTCCGTTATTCAAAACGAGATACGACTGAGCAGAGGCCGAAAGAGCTCCGAAGAGAAGGCCGAATGCGAGGATGTTTTTCATGGTGACTCCGTGTGATTGAAAAGTGCCGGCAATATAGCCTAACCAGCAGAAGGCACAAGGAGAGGAGAAAGAATTTCAGGGTAAATTAAGGGACCCTTAACGGGTCCCTTGTGAAGATATCAGTAGTTAAGAAGATCGCGGGCGGCGTTCAGGATCTTGGTCATGTCCGGAAGGGTCGCGCGCTCAAGGATCCGGTTGAAACCAACCGGGGTGAAGGTCGATCCCACACGGCGAACCGGAGCATCGAGGTACTCGAAAGCGTGTTCATTAATCACACCCACAAGCTCGCCACCAAATCCACCGAAGACTTTATCTTCGTGAACGACGAGAGCGCGGTGAGTTTTCTTCACTGTCTCAACGATGGCATCTGTATCAAGCGGATTGAGGGAACGAAGATCGAGAACCTCGACTTCAAATCCTTCTTTAGCAAGTGCTTCAGCGGCCTCAAGAGAGAAGTGAACAGTGTTTCCGTAAGTGATGATGGAAAGGTCGCGGCCTTCACGACGAACGCGCGCTTTACCAAACGGAACTTCGAATCCTTCCGGAACCGGAGTCATGGCGTACTTGGCGTTATAAAGAGCTTTCGGCTCGAGATAAACCGTACAACCTTGTGAGCGCATCGCTGTCCGGAGAAGTCCGGCAGCATCGTCAGCAAACGCCGGAACAACTACGCGAATACCTGGAAGAGTACAGAGTGTGCCTTCGATGTTTTGCGAGTGATAAAGACCGCCACCGATGTAACCGCCCGAAGCGATACGAACGGTGACGTTCGGTGAGAATGCCCCGTTACTTCTCCAGTAATCGTGAGACGTTTCCACCATCTGCTCCATCGCTGGCCAGAAGTAGTCGGCGAACTCTGCGCCTTCCACCACAACACGGATCTTCTTATCGAAGCGAACCATGCCGTTTGCAGTACCGAGAATATAATCTTCAGCGATTGGTCCGTTGAACACGCGACTCTTGCCGAATTCCTGTTGCATGCCCTTTGTGACGTTGAAGATACCGCCCTTCTCTTTGTTGGCAACGTCCTGACCCCAGATATAGGTATCAGGGTTGTGGCGGAATTCTTCTTTCAAAGTCCCGTTGATCGAGTCGATGAATTTTTTTGGTTCAGATGTTTCGTTGTGAGTACCGTCGCCGAATTTATTTGCTTCATACGCAGGAGGGACAACGAAGTTCCAGATGGATTCCGGAGTAGGGTTTGGTGCCTTCACTGCTTTACCATGGGCCTCGAGGAGCTCTTTCTTCGCTTCCTCTTCCATCTTATCAATTTCTTTTTGCGTGAAGATTTTCGCAGCAATCAGCTGCTTCTTAAATGCCGGCAAAGGATCCTGCGCCTTCGCGTCCGCACGCTCTTTCTCGTCACGGTACCACTCGTGGTTATCCGAGTTGGAGTGGTTACCAATGCGCACGCACATAGCATGAACGATAACTGGTTCCTGATTTTTCATCGCGTGATCTTTAGCGGTCATCATCGCGTTCATGGAATCGAAAACGTCTTTCCCATCACACTTGATGATCTTGAGGTTTTTGAAGCCGATGAAATTGTCACAAACCATTTCATTCGCGGTCTGGTCTGACTTTGGTACGGAAATTCCGTAACCGTTGTCCTGAAACACAAACACACAGGGAAGAAGTTCACGGTCCGCACCAGTGATCGCCTCGTAACAGTAACCTTCTGATACAGATGATTCACCCTGAGAAGAAATCGCGACACCTTTGTGCTTATAAGTTTTCATCGCACGGCCCACTCCAACAGCGTGAAGGATGTGGTTACCGGTACACGAAGAAACGTTGTGGATATTCCACTCTGGTTTTGCAAAGTGATTCGACATGTGACGGCCACCAGAAGCAAGATCCGTTGCTTTCGAAATACCGTTCAGAAGAATTTCTTCTGTCGAAAGTCCTGCGGAAAGAGCGGTCAGCATGTCACGGTAGTAAGGGAAAAGGTGGTCAGTTTTCTTATTGAAGACCTGGCCGATGGCGAGTTGAATGGCGTCGTGGCCCGCGTACGGAGCGTGATAAGACCAGCCCAACGCCTGCTTCAGATAATTCGGCGCGCGCTCATCAATCATGCGGCCAAGGATCATAAGATGGAGCCATTTGCTCAGTGTTTCTTTGTCTGTTTTTTTGATGTCATGATGCTTAACGATCTTCATTAGATCTCCAACGATAGCGAGTGAAAAATTTGTAAACGTATAGGTACCATAGAGGGCCTTCATCGACAATGAAATGAAGGATTTATCATTGGAGTAATCAGACGAGCTGAGTCAGGATTCCTTTCCCTTGATAAGGTCAAGTTATCGTCTTAAACTGCCGAAAATCCATCAACACGACATCTTATGGAGCTTCTATGGCAAAGACCGTTGCCCAAGGTTTATTTTCCGATCCCCGCATTCAACAAGCAAAGAAACTGATCCAGGAGGCCTTGAAAGAACACAAGTCACACATCAATGGTGTGAGGCCGGGAAATCCTGAACTGAAAGAGTCGTACGACGCTCTTTTAAAAAGAGTTGCTGAGTATCGCGGAGGTGCTCTCTTCTACAATTACATCGGCAGCGGCATCGGCAATGGTCCACTCGTAGAACTTGCTGACGGTTCGGTGAAATATGATTTCATCACTGGCATTGGCGTTCACTACATGGGTCACTCTCACGAAGGTGTGATCGGTGCCACGATCGACGGTGCACTTCACAACACAGTGATGAACGGTCACCTTCAGCAGAATACAAACTCCGCGGAGATGATGGAACTTCTCTCGAAAGCAGCGACGAAAAACGGCGCGCTCGTAAAAAATGTTTTCCTCACGACTTCAGGGGCAATGGCGAACGAGAATGGTTTCAAACTGATTCTCCAGAAGCGCTCCCCTGCTTCTCGTTTCTTCGCGTTTGAGAAATGTTTCGCGGGAAGAACCATGGGTATGGCGTGGGTCACGGATAAAGCGGCTTACCGCGCGGGTCTCCCGAAGACTCTCGATGTAGATTACATTCCTTTCTACGATGCCAACGATCACAAAGGCTCAATTGATCGCGCGGTGTACGCGATGAAAAAACAGATCACGCGATTCCCGGGCGGACACGCGGGCTTCATCATGGAGCTCATTCAGGGTGAAAACGGATCGTGGGTCGGGAACAAAGAATTTTTCGAGGCCCTCATTGCCGTCTGTAAAGAGAACAACATTTCCGTGATGATCGATGAAGTGCAGACGTTCGCGAGAACCAAAGAGCTCTTCACCTTCCAGTACTTCGGTCTCGATAAACTCGTAGACGTTGTCTCGATCGGAAAAAACTCGCAAGTATGTGCGACGTTCTTTGCGGATGATCACAAACCAAAACCTGGTCTTCTCTCCCAGACTTTTACCGGAGCTTCTTCACAGATTTCTGCCGGTCATTACATTGTGAATGAAATGCTCAATGGCGGTTATCTCGGGGAAAACGGAAAAATCGAGAAACTTCACAATCATTTCAAAACCAAGCTCGAGCAAATTTCAAAAAAACATCCTGACAAACTCACCGGCCCTTACGGCGTTGGTGCGATGGTTGCGATGACGACTTTCAAAGGTGATGAGGCGAAGACTAAGGCCTTCACGATGAAGCTTTTTGAAAACGGGGTTCTCTCTTTCATGGCAGGCGGAGGTACAACTACGCGTGTGCGTTTCCTCATGCCGGTGATGGTGACAACGGATAAACACATCGATGATGTCTGCGAGATCATCGAGAAAACTCTGGTGGCAATGGAGTAACATGTTCATCATCCGGCCGATCGAACAAAAGGACCTGGACGGTCTCATGAAGCTCCTCGAGAAATCGGGGCATGGCCTCACGACGCTTCCGAAAGATCCTGAAGTTTTAAAGCGCCGGATTCGTGCCTCGGAAAGAAGCTTTCTTCACCGGGAAGAAGGCCCGGGCGGCGAAGACTATCTTTTCATCATGGAAGAACTCTTCACCGGTAGAATTGTGGGTGTATCCGCGATCATCTCCAAGATCGGCGGATTTCAGCCGTACTATTTTTACAAACTCGAACACAGTCATCACGAATCAAAACTCATCAACGTGAAAAATGATGTGACATCGCTCC
>JBJMLZ010000217.1:0-5008 GCA_045805035.1 Bacteriovoracaceae bacterium | reverse complement strand
GTTCACTCCGTACCCCACGGGCGTGCCTTTCTTCACCGGAAAAGTTTTCAGGACTTTCGTCACAAACTTTGAAATCTGGTGTCCATCCCACACCCGCGGTTCCACACTGTAAGGGCCGTACATCATGAGTCCCGGGCGCACATAAGATTCATCAACGCCGATTCCCTGCTCAATCGCACCGGAATTCGCGGTCGATGTTTCTTCCACGGAAACTCCGGCGTCCGTGAGCATTTTTTTTGCCTTCGCGAATTCTTCAAGCTGTCGCGAAGTCTTGTCTCCAGTTTTCTGCGGAACATACGAGTAAGCAAAGTGAGTCAGCAAATGCTTCACTCCCCTCGCCTTCAATTGCGGGATACTTTTTTCCAGTTCCTCAAGGGTGAAACCGAGACGATTCATCCCCGTATTCACCTTGATCACAAGCGGTACATCTTTCAATCTCTCATCAGTCAAAAAATGCTTCAGATCCTCCGGCTGGTGGATGACAGGAGTGATGTTGTAGTCAGCATAAAAACCGCGAAGCTTCGGATCCGAAATCTCGGAATCAGAAAATACCCAGTACTCGGCATCGAGATCCGGACACTCTTTGACGAGTTTTAGTGCCTCACCCAGTGAAGCGACTCCGATGCGATTCATTTTTTCTTCGTTCACCAGAAATTGTGTGATGGGAATAATGCCATTTCCATAAGCATCCGCCTTCACCATCGGAAGGACCTTCGCTTTTCCGGAAAGGCGGCGGATCTTCTCCATGTTTTCAGCGAGAAGACGAAGATTGATTTCGAGATAACTTGAGTGCCTCATTTAGACCGTGAGTTTCCTCTCACTACGCGCCTGAGTCATCAGGCGTTTTTCTTCCGCGCGCACCTTCAGTTCTTCGAACTCGCGCTCAAAGCCTCTGAAGTAGTGTGACGATGACGGAGGAAGAAGCTTCAGACTCGGCATCATGTCTTCAGTGAGAACTTGTGTGTTGTCCTCGAAGAACTTCCAGAAACCGAACTGCTTCATGAAAGTCTGAAGCATGCGCGTTTCTGATTCCACGTTTTCTTTTGGAATGAAGAACACGACATGCCATGGGCCCATGAGAGAAAGCTTGGTGGATTTCTGCAGACGCCCGGAAAGCTGTAGGAAGAAATCATTGAAGAAAGCAGACCAGTAAAACTTATTTCCGGTTCTTCTTTTGGCCGCATCAGTCAGCGGAACGAGGGAAAGTGCCATGATTCTGAGATCAGCATCGATGGTATCTTTCTGCATGCGATCCATCGTATCGAGGGCTTCCCACATCGGCATGAACTGGGACTGATATTGCGGAACATCTCTCTGGAGACGAATTTTTCGGAGTGAAGAAGAAAGCGATGACTCAAGAACGTCCCAAGGGAAATTCATCATGCGCTCTTCTTTAAATGAAACATAAAGAAGCATGTCCGGAAGATGTGAAGCGCCGAAGATACGAATCGAAACCGGCTCAACCTCGAACAAATCATTCGCCACCTGGATCGCCATGTCCTGTGCGAACTGCTCGATGCCGTAATTGTTCGCCTGACCGAGCCACAGTGATGGGAACGGATGGAATTTTTTCTTCGTCACTTCTGGTGCTACAAGCTTCTGGCCCGATTGGTTCAACTCGTAGATGCCGTAGCCGTCAATCGATTCCCAGTTTTCAAGTCTATTGAGAAGACTCATCGAGAAGTCAGTTGTCGTAGCTTCTTTCTCGATCTCCGCGCAAAGATTTCTGATGTATTCGTAGTGAGAAATAAATTCTTCCGCGGCAGTACGCTCAGAGATCAGGCGCTGCGAACGCGACTGAATCCGCTCGACTTTCTGACGAAGCTCGTGCATCTCTGCGTTCTTTGCTTTTTCACCCGCGAGAGTCTCGACCATTCCGCGCACCTGAGAGTTAAGCGAAATGTCCTGGTTCAGATATCCCACCGGCCGAAGGCCAAGTGTCGACTGGAGAAGAATTTTTGTCGAATCTTTGGAGTAGAATGCGTAGTTAAGCGTTCCGTCTTTCACCTTCGGGTGATTGCGGAACTGGACCGGGCCCTGGCTCATCTTTGTCACATCAACAATCAGAAGATCGGGAAGACCAATCTGAGAGGCCCCCCAGAATTCTTCGAGGGATTGGTAGTGATGGGCGAAAATGTCGAGAGTTCTGAGTGCGGTGGAAATTTCTTTCGCGCCGGAAAGATCATCCATGAGAATTGCAACGACAAGCTCTGTTCCTTGAGTGGTCTGCATACGGCCTCCAAGCCTTTAAATACGAATGGTATTATCGTATCTCGCGCCAGAAAGCTGCGGCAAGCGCTTTGAGGTCCGTCCCGTCTGAATTCGCCATTTTCCAGGGCACTTTTTCGAAAATTTTCTGTCTTTTCTCGAAGAGGTACCGCATGTAGTTCTCACCCTTAAGGGCCAGCGGACGGACCTGAGGGTCCATTTGCACTCGGTGCCAGGCAGTTTCAAAGTCCACTTCGAGCACCAGAATTTTCGCTTTTTGCGAAACCAGATTCACGTTTTCTTCATTGAGAGAACCGCCACCCAGAGCGAGAACGCCCTTACCAGGATCCGTGAGCCAGTCGCGGAGACACTCCTCTTCATAGGAACGAAAGCGATCCCACCCCCACTCTTCAATCCATTCAGAAAGAGATTTCGAGGGACCACCGTAAGTCTTAACCACTAGTTCATCCAGATCTGCAAAGGTCCAGTCGGGACCGGCCCCTTGGGCAATTTCCCTGAGAAAACTACTTTTCCCGGCCCCGGCAAACCCAGCAATCAGGATTTTTTCGCATTTAGCCATAAGGGCCCTTGTGAGTTCGTAAAAACTCCTCTATTAAACAGCGAAAACAGTAAAAGGTCTTCTATGCAAAAGAATGAAAAAATTGGCGCCCAGATTAATCTCTTAAAGCTCGCCGCCAACCATACGATGGATTTTGAGTTCGACCAGGAAACGGACTGGATTCGTGACATGCTTCTTGAACTCAATGAAAATGCTTCCGACAAGACTCCTCAGGAGTGGTTGAAAGAAACTTCACTCGTGATCTTCGGGGAACTTACTAAAAAAAATAAGGCCGACCTGGGCGAGTTTGTTGTCGTGAAAGGCACTATCGAAGCGACGTATGCCACCGAGTGCGTACGCACCCTGAAGCCTATGAAACTGGACCTCGACGTCCCGTTCAAAATCGCCTTTATTGACCAGTCGCTTTCTGAGACTGAACTTTTCAAAGACATCGATGAAACCTATGTGGATAACGATGTGTATGAAATCTACTTCTATGATCAACGGACTATTGATTTTCAAGAGATGATCCATGAGCAGATCTTCCTGCATGTGAACCAGTACCCGGTTCTTGACGCTGATAGTAAACTAGATGGCGTCGACACTCCGGAAGCCTGATTTTAGGCTTGGCAACAGGCCCGGACTATATTAGAAATAGAACCTCATTTTTAACTTAAACGATTTTTTGAATCTCGATATCGGAGGCATTTGTGGCAGTACCTAAGAAAAGAACCAGCGTATCTCGTAAAGGCTTACGCCGTGCTGGTCAACATCATAAACTTTACAGAAAGTTCCCACAGTCATGCACAAACTGCGGTGACTCCGTACTCCCTCACCACGTATGTCCTGCTTGCGGCCATTACAAAGGCAAACAAGTAATGGAGATTAAGGTGAAGGCCGAAGCCGACGCCGCCCAGGCATAATTAATTCAAAGATTTTTACGCAAAAGGCCTTCGAAAGAAGGCCTTTTCATTTCTGAGGGTTTCTTATGAAGCAGTTCAACACAAAAATTCTCGGTACCGGTTCTTACTTGCCGGACAAGATTCTCACGAACTTCGACATCGCTAAACGAGTCGATACTTCTCACGACTGGATCGTCGAGCGCACAGGTATTCACCAGCGCCGGATTTCAGATCTCTCTAAGGATGAAAATCCTTCGGGAATGGCAGCGAGAGCGGCGATGAAGGCGCTTGAAGCCGCCAATCTCACTCCGAATGATATCGACTGTATTCTTCTCTCTTCTACTCTCGCCGACCAACCGATGCCGAACGCGGCTTCGATGATTCAGTTTAAACTTGGAATCACCAATAACTGTCCGGCTCTCGATGTGAATGCCGCCTGCTCAGGCTGGATGTATCTTGTGCCGATGGCGGACGCGATGATCAAGACCGGAATGTACAAACACATTCTTGTTGTTGGTTCGGAAATGCTTTCAAGCTTCAATAACTGGGACGATCGCAACACTTGTATTCTCTTCGGAGACGGTTGTGGTTGCGCGATTCTCGGTCGTGCTTCTGAAAACGAAGACTCAAAAATTTATTCAACCGTTCTCTCTTCAGATTCTTCAAAGAAAGATCACCTCACTCTCTGGGCAGGCGGCTCGAACAAGAAGATCACCAAAGAAGTGCTCGACAATAATGAGCAGTGGATGACGATGAATGGTCAGGAGATTTTCAAGTCCGCGGTGAAAACCATGGCGGCCCACGCCGAGAAAGTCGTGAAGGACGCTGAACTTACTCTCAATGACGTTGACTGGTTTATTCCACACCAGGCAAATCTCCGGATCATCGAAGCGGTAGGAAATCGTTTCGGCTTCCCTCCGGAAAAAGTCATCATCAACGTGGATAAGTACGCCAACACTTCTTCTGCGACAGTTCCGGTTGCGCTCGATGAAGCGATCCGTGACGGAAGAATCAAGCGCGGGGACAACGTTCTTCTTGCGGCATTCGGTGCGGGCCTCACTGCGGGCGCCGTCTTCCTTAAGTACTAAAGGACATCCATGAAAGTCACAGTTGTATTTCCAGGTCAGGGTACTCAGTACGTCGGCATGGGAAAAGTGTTCAACGACACTGCTCACTTCGAGCGCGCCAATACTGCCACCGGTTACGATCTCAAAAAAATGATGCTCGAAGGTCCCGCCGATGATCTCAAGCTCACCGAGAACACTCAGCCCGCGATCGTCGCTCACTCGCTCATGCTCTTTGATAAACTCGAAGGCCTTCTCAAAAATAAAAACATCAC
>JBJMLZ010000216.1:0-10007 GCA_045805035.1 Bacteriovoracaceae bacterium | reverse complement strand
GTCAGGCGCGACTCGTGCTCAATCGCCTCGAAAGCGGAGACCTCAAGGCCCGCTTTGAAATCCGTCGTTTTGATGAATTCGGAAATCTTCTTGGCGACTTCAATCGTATGGCGGCGGAAATTGAACGCCTTGTAAACCGTGTTTCCTTGACCGAAGCTTCACGCTCGCAGCTCCTTCAGGACCTGGGACATGACCTGCGAACGCCTCTCACGTCCCTTCACTCTGCGATCGAGACGATGGGCCATCATTATGAGCAGCTCGACGAAACGGACCGGAAAGAGCTCTTCACGATGATGAATTCCGATATCCATTACTTTAAAGAGCTTCTCGATAAGCTCACGATCGTCGCGACCATCGAAGATCCTCGTTACAAGGCCTCAACCGAAATGATCCGCCTGGATGATCTCCTCGACGCCGAAATCAAAACGCGTTCCATGGCGACAGAAAAAATTCACTGGAAGTTTGAAAAGAAAGATACTGAGTTACCCGCCATCCTCGGCGATGAGCATCTCATCACGAGACTCTTTAAGAATGCCTTCGATAATGCTTCACGTTTTGCCAAGAACACCATCCAGGTACAACTGCGCGAGCTGAAAGATACGATCGAAATTCTTATCATGGATGACGGACCAGGCCTCACTCCGGAGGCCATCAGCTCATTCGGAAGCCGTCGGGAAAGAAGATGTATCAAGGAAAGGAGTCATGAGTTTTCACTCGGGCTGGGGTCCGTGATCATGAAGACAATCGCGGAAGCACATCATGGATCAATTTCTATGGAGAACCAGAGCGGGAGGCAGGGGGCCTGCCTCCGCGTTACTTTCAGAAAGAATTAGTGTCTGTAAAATTCTTTTGCTTTTCTCACGATTTGAATGAGGAACGGACGAAGCTTCACCATCGTTTCCTTAGAAGTACCTTCTACCACCTGCACATGTTCGTCTTTGATGTAAACGAGCTGCTGACTGTGTGTTCTCCACTCCAGAGACTCATTCTCTGAAACGGAAATAGTCACGTTCGGAATTCCGTCACGGAACATCAGAATAAGATGACGAATTTCTCTCAGCGCTTCGCTGGACTGCTGATCAAGGATTTTATCATTCCTTGCTTTGGCCTTCTTCAGGTCAAATAATTCATTCAATTCCTGGTTCAGCTCATCTCTTTGTACGAGTGCTCTCGAAACGACTGCCATCATCTCCCTCCTGGTGATAAATAACTTTCACACGGCAGTGAACGACCGTCAAAAGAAGGATTTTTGTCCTTCCATACTTTCTACACAATGTTTTCAGATTTCGAGGAAGAGATTGGTCCAGTAGAGAGATCCCGAGGAAGACAAAGCGAAACCAAGGCCACAGTGAGTGATTCGCGCGCTTTCGATATTCGCACGATGAGTTGGGGAATTCATCCAGGAATTAAATACCGCCTGCGCAGTCTTTTGTCCTTCGGCCACATTTTCCGCGCAGAGATTTCCGCCGTTCATAGCAGTTCTTGCGTCCGCACAGCGGGTGGAGAAACCATCATGTCCGAACGGAACTGTTCCCGCTGCCATGTCATCCGAATGTGATTGAGCAAGAAGCGCCATCTGATCAACATGAGTCATAGAACGAAGGCCGATACTTTTCCTGTGATTATTCACGAGCGCCATGAATTCAGAAATGACTGTCTGAGATTCAGCGTTGAGTGATTTTTCACTCGTGGTCGCACTCTTATTGCAACTCATGAGCACAATAAGAAGAATGAAACTGAAAAATTTCTTCATACCTTAATAATGCCGAAGGACTGAAACAGTCGTCAAAGGAGGCAAGTTCCTCTTCCCTATTTCTTCCATGGACTCCTAATACAGTGATATCGTGTGAAGGTTGACAAGCATTCTTCCATTACCATCTTACGGTTATGAACAAGCGCCTCACAAAAACGTTCCTCTCAAAAAAACCAGGTGACTGGAACATTTTCACCGGCGTGTTTTCATTCCTCGTACTGCTCGCGATTTTTCTTTTCTCCGGCCGGAACTTTGAAGCGAGCGGCGTCCTCGTTTTCGATAAGGGAGAATGGTGGCGCGCTTTCACCACGTCTCTCATGCACGCCGATTTCGTGCATCTTGGTCACAACGCACTTTTCTTCACCGTGTTCGCGGTTCTCCTGAACACTTACTTCGGCTGGTTTATGTTTCCCCTCATGAGTTTTGTCATGGGCGGAGTGATCAATTTGCTCACACTGTCTTTTTATCCGCGAGAGGTTACTCTCGTAGGTATCTCCGGTGTCATCTATTTCATGGCGTCGTTCTGGATGACGAGCTTTGTTCTCATTGAAAGAAACCGCAAGCTTCGGCATCGCCTGATCACCGTTGCCGGAATTTCCCTCGCCCTCTTCTGTCCGGATGTCACTCATCTTGAGGCCCGCGTGAGCTACCTTTCCCACGCTCTCGGCTTTGCCCTGGGAATTCCCGCGGCGATGGTGTGGTTCTGGTGGAACAAAGAGGAAGTCAGAATGAGTGAAGTCTGGACAGAGAGAGCGAAGGCAGATTTCGAGTGGCAGGAAGCGATAGATCTCCTGCCACCCGAGTATTTTGAAAATCTTCCGGAAGAACCGTTACATCGACACTGAGTTGATCGCTACAAATGATGAATTCAATCTGTACTTCATGAGCCAGTTCTCCGTGAGACACGAATATCCACCCGCTCCCCAACCCGCGCCCCATGAATTATTGATCACAAGACAAAACTTCCCTTCCTTCGCGTGAAGATTTTCCGGAAGCTCCATGATTCCCACTGCAAGAAACGCGTGCCCCATGGCGTGGTTATCCATCTTCACGTCTTTGGATGGATCTTCCACTGTCACAAGACCTTCGTTGATGTAAAAGTTCGGCGTGAGTTTCGCGGACATAATCACCGGCATGTTCTTTTTCAGGCGATCGATGACTTCCGCCAGAGTTTTCACCTGCTCGTACTTTCCAACTTTCACCACACCCTGCTTACAGCCATTCTGAAGTGGCACGTGAGTTTCGTTATCAGTCTCAATCTTCGTGTTGTACGCGCAGGATTTTTCGGTCGGAATATCCGGCATCGGACGATTCATCGAATAATCATATCCCCGAGTCACCCATGAACCGCGTTTTGAACAAGGTTCACCCTGGCAATCAGGCTTACTTGCCCAGTAGAAATATTCTTCAGAGAGATCTTCTTTCGTATCATTTTGAGCAAGAAGAATTTCGAGGGCCCTGACTCCCGTGAAAGCGGCACAAGTCGCGCGCCCTTCCTGATCTCTCACCGGAACCTTGAACGCCGAGTGAACGATGTGAACTTCCGGAATGTCCCGAGGAGCAATCGGAGTCTCGACAATTTTCTTCGGTTCTTCTTTCACCGGAATCGGGAAAGTCGCTTCTTTATAGACTTTGATTTTGCCAAGGAAGATTTTCTGCTGGGTTTGCCAGATCTTCAGCTGATCGCGCACTTCTTTTTTCCAGCCGTCACGGATGCGTTTGTCTTCTGCTTTCATTTTCGCGAGATCTGCGTTGAATGAGTCCTTACTCAGGTCCGCTCTTTCCGCGGCCTCGGCGAGTTTTTTATCTGCAGCGTTTTGTTCAGCGATGATCGCGCGATTGCGGGCCTTCGCCTCTTCCACCGCGAGTTCGCCTTTTGATTTTTCTTTCGGCTTCACCTCGCCCTTTATGGTAGGAAGATCTTTCATTGTGAATGTTCCGAAAGATTTCACCTTCGCCAGAATCGCCATGTACTCAGGTTGAGACTCAATGGAAGAGTCATCGCCAGTCACTGGATCAAGAGTTTTAGCAGCGAGAGAAAATGAGAAGAGAATAAGCACGAGCGCTTTCAACATGGAATGTCCTTTGAGAGAGTCCATGATACCAGATGTCGGACGATGGGTGGCAAGTGGCAGTCACACTGGCGCCGTGCTTCCTGTCTTTTCTGGTCGCGCTTTAATCAGGCCTTCCTGAACAGCCAGAGATAATTGATAAATGCCTCAGTCACATACTTCGGAGTTTTCACTCTGAGAGTATCCTTTTCTGTCTCTGTGATATCCAGAGAGCTCAACCAGTCTTCTGCCTTATAAATTTCCTCTGACTTGAATTCGGCGTAGGTCTCAAGCGAGAGCTGAAACGGCCCAAAGTGGGTGGTAAGATCGTACGCATGCAGCCGATCTTTCATATACTCGCGCGGCCGGAGTGCCTCCGCGAAAATTTTTGAAACGGGAGTGGTCACGTCCGGATACTTCCAGAAAATCGCGAGCGCTCCACCGGGCCGCACATAACGGGAAATGTTTTTGTAACTTGAGACAGGCATATGCTCAAGGCCTTGGGCAATCGTCACGAGATCAAATTGTTTCTCGAGTTGAAAGTCCTGAATGCTTTTGCAAAAGAAGCGGATCTTTTCATCTGCGAGCCTTGAGGCCTCACCAATCATCTCTGGATCAGAGTCTATTCCGATGGCCTCACTGACATGAGACTGCAGCCCCAGAACAACAGTTCCGGGGCCAGTGCCGATATCAAGAAGTGAAATGGGAGTTCCGGTCGATGAGATGACCTTCTCATACAGCGCGGAAGCGTATCCGCGCCGTATTTTTAAATAATCCATCAGTGCTTGTAAGGGAGTTCGCCGAGGTAATCTTTTTTACCGACTTCAACACCATTGTGACGAAGGATCGCGTACGCAGTGGTCACGTGGAAATAAACGTTCGGGACAACGTGCTGGTTGAAGTAATCCTTACCGGTGAGCCACTTCCCTTCCCAGCGCGGAGTTGTTACCTTGCGTTCTTCCCAGCCTTTGAAGTCTGCTTCCTTCACTGATTGAAAATAGCCAAGAGTTTTTTCGATGCGTGCTTTGAGATCGGGAATTGTTTTTTCATTATCGTCGAATGTCGGAGCATCTTTACCGGTGAGACGTGAAACGCCGAATTTCATCGTGTCACACGCGATCTGCACCTGACGGGTAAGCGGAAACATATCCGGAGCGAGACGGGCATCCAGAAGAACTTCCGGCCCAAATTTTTTCGCCTCGGCGTACTTTGCGCCTTTATCAAGTAACTGTGAAAGATTGTGGAGCGTTTTCGCGAATTGCGTGAATTGATCGTAGATCATAGAAGGTCCTTTGTTGGACCTTCAGGCTACTAGAAAACCAATTCGTCGTCAGCGGAAAGTCGGCAGAGCTCAGACTTAAGCGCCTTGATCTCTTCCTCGAGTGCCGCGATGAGTTCGAGGTCGGCCGCTTCTACGTCGTCATTCCAGGTTGTCTCTGTGTCCATACGTCCCCCTTAGACATTGGACGATTGTTTATCATAGGGGAATGAGGTGAAAAGAGAGGTGCAGCGAACTTAAGGATTTATTAAACTCTGCAGAGCTTCATGAGTCGGTTTTTATACGCTTCAAAATGTTCCGCGTAATCTCCGAGGTCTTTGATTACCGTATGCGCGTGTTTTTTTGAAGGCTCGACGAACTCATCGTGCATCGGCTTCACCTGTTTCAGAAACTGCGCTTTCACGCCTTCTACGGTGCGACCGCGCTCAACAACGTCCCTTTCAAGACGACGCTCAAAGCGCAGCGATTCCGGGGTATCAAAGAAAACCATTTCATCAAATTGTTTCCTGAGATAGTCAGGATGATAAATGAGAATCCCATCCACAATCACGATGGTAGTTGGATTCACCCGAAGGGTGTCTTTCTGCCGGGTGTGGGTTTTAAAATCGTACACCGGAATTTCGGTAGTGTTTCCTGCCTTCAATTCAGAAAGACATTTTGCAAGTAAAGTCAGTTCAAGCGAATCCGGATGATCAAAATTCACCGAGCCGCCGTCGTGATCAAACTTGGATGACTGATCGATGTAGAAATTGTCCTGGTAAACGATAGTGGCGTTTGCTCCGAGTGCATCGGCGAGCGCTTTGGCGAAATAAGTTTTGCCGGAGCCTGAGCCACCGGCAACACCTAAGATAAAAACATTATTTGGTCTGGTAGAGCCTGTCACCAGCGTCCCCTAATCCCGGCACCAAGTAGCCGTTCTCTGTCATTTCTTTCTCGACGTTAATAGCATAAATCTCCACGTCCGGGTGGAAGTGTTCCAATCTTTTCACGGCGTGCTCGGAAATGAGGAGCGATAGCACCTTAATCTTTCCGACATGATAGCTTTTCAGGCGATCAATGGCGGCGATCATCGTGTCCGCAGTAGCGATCAGCGGATCGCAAAGCAGGATTTCCCGGCCTTCAGGCTGCGCCGGAAGCTTGAAATAATATTCCACCGTATTCTGAATGAACTTATCCCGGTAGATCCCGATGAAGCCGGCACTCGCCACCGGAATCATCGAAAGGACGCCATCAAGCATGCCGTTACCAGCGCGAAGGATCGCGACCGCAATGGGAGGATTCATGATCCGGGACACGCGCGTTTTTGCGAGCGGAGTTTCCACTTCGATAAGATCAGTGTTCGACCAGTCTCTCATCGCTTCATAGGTGAGTGACTTGGCCACTTCCTGCATGAGATTTCTGAAGTCGTTCGAGTTCGTGTTCTTGTCACGAAGGTGACCGAGTTTGTGTTGAAGTAACGGGTGATTGATAACTTTAAGCATATGGCCCCTTAAAAAACTGTTCCGTCTGAAATAATATTCATAGGTGGTTCGCCTCCACCGCGTTTTTCTTTGGCGATTCTTCTTCCTGCCCACCACGTGCCTCCTTCGAGGACTTTAGCGAGAGGAAATTCCGCAGGAGATCTTCCGAGACGTTTCTGCACTTCCTCACCGATGCGATCGAGGAAGTAAACCGTAAGAGCGCGCCACTCGATGATGAGATCGCTCTCCGGGCGCCACGATTGTTTGCCCTCTTCCGGATTGGAGAATGAAACGAGGCCCGAGTCAATAATGAGCCCGCCGTTTCTGTATTCTGCCAATCCAGTGAGGTTTTCTGCACCTGTTACGGTGATACCTGCTTCATTTAAAGGTTCAACCAGAGAGTACGTCATCCACTGCGAGAGTTTGTGGAACGCGATCAATCCGAGCTTCGAGTGTTTCCACACGTCACCGAGATTCACACCATTCATCGTCTCGCGACCCGGCCAGATCGGTCCGAGTCCGTCGAGAACTGCGCGAAGGAGACCTTCGGCGGGAATCGTTTTTCCGTATTTCTCGACAAGATAATCAATGAGATTTCCCGGGCGGCCGTCTTTGAACATTTTTTTGTTCTCCATCGCGCTTCCGAGATTCTGTATGAGTTTCGCTCTTCCTTCGACACCGATGAGAGGATTCGTGGCATTCACTTGAAACGCTTCCGCAATTACTCCACTCGTTACGTTCTGAAGTCCCCGCGCATCTGAACGAAGAGATTTCCCATCCGCCGCAAACGCGCCTTTCATGAACATGTGATAAGAAGCAACGCCAAGACCTTCCGAGCGATCGTAAGTCTTGTTGGTTTCCGTTTCAAAGTACTTCCAGTCTTTGCCGGCACCGGCATCAAGAAGCACAGATGGGATTACGAGATCCCACATGATTCGTGCTCTTTCCATCGGGTCTTCGTGTTGAATGTTATTCAGTAACCACTTCGAGCGATCCACTCCGCCCGGACGAAAATGTCCCCAGCGCGAATGAAATGGGATTTTCAAGTCCGGATAATTCTGACGGATGGTCTCCATCACGTAATCGACCGTCGAAGAAAATTTCTCCGGATGATAACGGAAGTGGCCTTCGCCCTTCACGGTCGCATCGAAAACTTTTTTTGCTCCGTCGCGGATCGCTTTGGGTGAAAGGATATAGTCTAACTCACTCATGTGATGTCTCTTCCTTTCACTTTCTGGAGGTCTTCGCCTTTTTTGATTTCACCTTCAGTGAAATAACCAGCTGCCTTCTTTGCTTCCATCTCAACCGACGCATCCGCAGGGATGAGTTCCGCCGGAATCGAAATACGATTCACGACTTCGATACCTGAGCCAACGATTGCGTTGTACTTCATGTTCGACATCGAGTGGAGATTGTGAATTTTTTTGATGCCAAAGAAATGGAGAACGTCCGGCATGAATTCCTGGAAGCGTGCATCCTCAACACCCGCAACGCATTCTGTGCGCTTGAAGTAAGTGGCAGCAGAGTCGCCGCCTTCCTGACGTTTACGGGCGTTGTACACGAGGAACTTCGTCACTTCGCCGAGAGCACGCCCTTCTTTACGGTAGTAAGCAATGATACCCACGCCGCCACGTTGAGCGGTTTCAGCTGCGTGCTCAATTCCGTACATAAGATAAGGACGACAAGTACAGATATCTGAGCCGAAGACGTCTGAGCCATTACACTCATCGTGAACGCGGCAAGAAAGTTCGATCTCTGGATTTGAGAGGTGCTCGGGATTTCCGAAAATATAAACTGTCGTTGAGCCGACAGGTGGGAGCCAAACTTTAAGATCCGGACGCGTAATGAGCTCCGGATACATGCCGCCGGATTCCTGGAAAAGAATACGACGGAGAACACCTTCTTCCACGTTCAGGCGCTTCGCCATTCCCGGAAGGAACCACACCGGCTCAATCGCAACCTTAGTTATCTTGATGTCCATGTTGTCTTTAATAATCTTGCCATCCACTTTGAGGCGTCCGGCACGAATCGCATCGTGAATCTCAGGAATCTGAAGATGCGCCTGAGTCACTGCAATCGAAGGACGGATGTCGTAACCTTTCTCAAACAGCGGCCCGAAATGATTCTGCGGATCGAGTCCCCACGGATCGATGGAAACCATTTTCGTTTCATCTTTCCACGAGGGGAATGGTCCGAACTTCACCGGAGAATGAGTGTTGTGAAGGTCTGGCTTATGGTTCGGAGAAAATTTTCCGCTCGCAATCGAGAGAGCGCGGAAGACTGCATATGAACCTGAGTGAGAACCGATCGCGTTTCTTGCTTTCGGATTTGTCTGAGAAGCAACGACTGGCCCGCGTTTCATCGGATCAGGATTTCCCCAATCAAGTGGAAGGGACTCTGGATATTTCAGGGTCTCGTGAGTGGCAAGGACAACGTGCTCGGCACGAGTGTCAGCTGTTTTCGTAGTCATATATCTCCTTAAGACATCCAGTTATTGTCGTTTTGTTTTTCCCACTTCGTTGTGATCTTTCTTACGTCAGACCAGAAGTCGAGGGAATGCTCACCAGTGATATCACCCGAGCCGAATTTAGAAGCGGCGACGCCGCCGAATGAGAATGGTTCACGAGGAACAGGAACACCGACGTTGACACCGATCATGCCTGCTTTCGCTTCACGGATCACACGTTCTGCCATCGCACCAGAGTTGGTGAAGACGGAACAAGCATTACCGTACTCAGAAGAGTTCTGAATTTTGATCGCTTCAGTAACGTCCTTACAACGAACGATCGAGAGGATCGGCCCGAAGAGTTCGACTGTCGCGGCTTCCGTTCCAGGCTGAACGTGATCAAGAACCGTCGGAGCAAGCCAGTTGCCTTCTTCCATTCCTTTCGGAGCTGGAGTCTTGCGACCATCAAGAAGAACGCGCGCACCGAGGTGTTCCGCGCGACCGATACTCTCCACGAGAAAATCCCGTTGAGTTTTTGTAATCAAAGCACCCATGTCGTTACCGAGTTTGAGTGATGAAGCTCTTTCAATAATTTTCTGGATCGATTTCTCGACATCCCCAACTGCGAGAAGAACCGAGGCCGCCATACATCTCTGGCCTGCACATCCCGTGAAGGAATCAGAGATCCCGGGACCAGCGAGTTCCGGAGTAGCGTCCGGAAGAAGAACGATGTGGTTCTTCGCTCCACCCATACAAAGAGCGCGCTTACCGAGACTCGTTGCTCGCTGGTAAACGATCTTCGCAACTTTCGTTGAGCCCACAAACCCGACTGCTTTCACGAAAGGATTGTCGATGATGCCATTCACTGTTTCCACTCCGCCCTGAAGAACGGTCATGAGCCCTTTCGGGAGGCCGGCCTCGTGAAGAGCGTTCGCAAGCTTGATAGAAGTGAGAGGAGTTTTCTCAGATGGTTTCCACACGTAAGCATTGCCGAGAGCGATGTTAATCGGAATCGTCC
>JBJMLZ010000215.1:0-4078 GCA_045805035.1 Bacteriovoracaceae bacterium | reverse complement strand
GCATCTTTCAGAAACTCATACGGTTCAAAATCTTTTTGCTTATGCTTGTTCAGAAGTCCGAGGAGCGAACTTGAAATGAGATATGACTGGCTTGAAACGAGAATCTGATAAACCTTTCCGGTGCTTTGGAGAAGATCGTAGAACTCTCCTCCGCCGCCATCACCAGCTGCGTAGCGGTTGGAAAAGAACACGCCTTTGATCTCATCGTGCCTGCGAGGAATGAGAACTTCATGAATTTTTTTCGCGCGGGCCATTTCCATTTCAGCGGAACGTAGGACCTGATCCAGCTCGCGGCTGAATGATTGCATGTGCTTCTGAAGATTTTTTTGTTCTTCAATCAGCGTCCAGAAAAACTGGAGCTGATTAGAAAGCATCGTCCACTGAAGTTGCGCCATCGGAAGGGAATACTCTCCCACTATCTTCGTGAGAAAAGCGGCTTCACCTTCAACAAACTTGTGGGCCTTCTCATTCGAATGTTCGTGAAAAAAAACAACTCCAAGGAAAGTATTGATGACGGCGCGGAAGTTTTCCTGGTGCTCAGGATTCCGGAGAAGTGATTCAGTATCCACCAAAAGAATATCGGCGCGACGGTTGAGCGGAAGCTGTCCGAATTCGGCAACACTCATGATCTTATGATTCTGGAAGAAATCAAAGAGCCCGAAGCCCTTTTCATCCATCTCTTTATGTATGAAGTTTCGTTCGTCGACGATGATCATGAAACCCTTCTCAAGTCCCGGATATTTCTTTGTTTTCGATGCTTTAGGGTAGAACCGAATCTTTTCACTATTTTACCGTTTATTTTTCTCCAAAACAACCGAAGAGAAATTGTAGGTGGACTTAGTCTGCCCGTATTTTTTGCGGAAAAACTATGAAGAAAAGTAACGTCTTTGAGCTCCCGTCGCTGACTACAGCACTTTCCCTGCTGGGTCTGGCGTCCCATGTAGAAGCACTCAAAGCGGACAATAAGAAAATTTCTGAGCAGGCCGCACGCACTATTCTCAAGGCCCTCGACTGTAAAGACAGCTATACCTTTGGTCACAGCATGCGCGTGGCCTATTTCTCTCTCGTCACTGGTCGCGAAGCGGGATTGTCCGAAACTGAGATGCATGAGCTTGAGCTGTCTGCTCTCTTTCATGACATCGGAAAAATCGGAACACCTGATGCGGTGTTAAACAAGCCAGCGCGTCTTTCTGAGGAAGAGTTCCTCATCATGAAGCAGCACCCTGAAAAGTCTCTGGAGATTCTGAAAGAATTTCCGGGGTTTGAAAAAATTGCGATCAACGCCGGCTCTCACCATGAACGCTACGATGGTAAGGGTTACCCACACGGGTTAAAGGGCGAAGATATTCCGGTCGCGGGTAGAATCATTCTCATCGCCGATACATTTGATGCCATGACTTCCACACGTTCTTATCGCAAGGGACTTTCTTACGAAGTTGCTTTCGATGAGCTCATTCAATTTTCCGGCACGCAATTTGACCCGAATATGGTCAAGATGTTCATCCAGGGAATGCAGAAAGAAGCGATGAAAAACGAAGAAGAGTTTTTCATTCCACTGATGAATACGTCTTATTCTAAGAAAGCGGCTTAACCTTCCCTCCGCATCCTGCTACGGGACTGCCCACTGGGCAGACGGAGCTCGACACTCCTGTGTCTCCTTACTCAGAGCAGAATTCAGTTTTCGCTGAAGAAGAGACCATCCGGTTTTGCATCTTTTCGCATCCACCTTGAGTCTCATAAACATTGAACGGATAACACTCAGATTTCTTCTTCAGGAATTTTGTGGAAGAAGCATTGTCTTCGCAGGCGCGATAGCTCGGGCCATCGATGCAGGCCCAGTGTTTACCTGTGCAGTTGTAGACAAGTCCGCGGCCCACGTTTTCATAATTCGGTGGTGTCACATATTCTGTCTTCACTGCTCTCGGCTCAGTCGTCTTCTGCTGATTCTCAAGGTCCTGAAGAATCTTTTCGGTCATATTGTCGTCTGAAGGCTTCGTCTCTTCACCTGTCACAGAATCGCTCGTCGATGTTTCCGTTGGAGCTGTAGTAACTGTCTCAGTGGGAGTTGTTTCGGTCGTTGTCGTTTCAGAAGGAGTCGTTTCGGTCGTGGTTGCTTCGGTCGTTGTTGGAGTTGTCTCAGTCGGAGTCGTTTCAGTCGGAGTCGTTACCGCAGTTGTTGGTTCTGTCGGGGTCGTGGCTTCAGTGGGAGAAGTTTCCGTAGGAGTTGTTGTGACAGTTTCTTCCGGCTTCGTTGTCGCTTCAGTAGTCGTTGTCGACTCTGTCGGACTCGTCGTTTCTGTCGATGGAGTTTCTGTTGTCGGAGTCGTGACGACTTCGGTTTTTGTTTCGGTCGTCTCCGCAGGCTTTTCGGCCGTATCCGCAGGCTTCTCCACCGGTTTTTTCTTCGGACGTTTCTTCAGCATCGTTTCAGGATTGGCCTCGGGCGCAGGAGTTTCCTCACCAAAATCTGAGAAGAAGATGAAGGCCATGAGCCCAACAGCACCCACGATCACTATGATGTTCGGCTTTTTCTTTTTCTTAACGACACTGGTGGCGTCTTCGTCAGATGAAAGCTCTTCATCCACC
Source organism: Bacteriovoracaceae bacterium (assembly GCA_045805035.1). GTDB lineage: Bacteria > Bdellovibrionota > Bacteriovoracia > Bacteriovoracales > Bacteriovoracaceae > Peredibacter. The sequence goes on along the minus strand of JBJMLZ010000215.1, from coordinate 1,492 downwards.
TGCTCTTCGAGGCTCTTTTTCTTTTTCAGTGAATTGATTTTCGCTTTGAGTTTCCCGACGAGTGATTTGTCAGCAGGGAGCGCATCTTCACCGTCAGTATCGTCGTCTGATTCTTCTTCTACTGCGGCAGATTTTTTGGACTTGGCGACGACGGGTTTTTCATCAGATTCATCGGCACCGACTTCGGTCTCCGTGTCATCTGTGCCTTCTTCTTCGTCTTCAAAATCTTCGTCATCACCTTTCTTTTTATTCAGAAAAGGGAGCTTAGTTTTGAGATCGCCGATCAGTTTATCGAGGATAACTGCTCCTAGGTGAATTGGGTCTTGTACTAACCCCATGTTATCCGGTATTCTCATTATAAGTGACCCATGGGTAAATGCAATAAAATCCCATAGATCAAGGACTTAACTGTGACGACGATGAGAGATGAAGGGGTCATTAAGTTCAGGTTCACTCTGAAAAGAGCACCTGCACCTGAGATGAATCAAGTGATCGCGCTGGAGAAATGGCGTGCTCTCTTCTTTAAACTCGGACTCGTCGGAGAATATCCGATCGACAAGATCGGATACGGAAATCTCTCTTCCCGACTTCAGAAAAGATCATTCATCATCACTGGCACACAGACCGGACATCTTGCGCACCTCCAGGCACATCACTACACCAAGGTGATTGAATGCGATCTCAGGAAAGGTCTCGTGACAGCAGAAGGTCTGATTCCCCCTTCCAGTGAGTCACTCACTCATTGCGCAATCTACGACGCCAATCCTGCGATCCAATATGTTTTCCACGTTCATCACAACAAGCTCTGGAAGCAACTCCAGAACACAGATTGTGATTCGATCCCGGAGAACATTGCTTACGGCACTCCGGAAATGGCCGATGCCGCGATAAAAGTGATGGCGGGAAAAACGACGGGTCTTATCGTGATGAAGGGCCATGAAGACGGGATTATTTCTTACGGGCCCACCGCTGATGAAGCAGGAAAAAATCTTCTCGATCTCTACCGCAGCCTCGGCACGAGACAGTAATCATTCAAAGCTCAGGTAAATCTCAAACAAAACGCCATCCGGTGATAAGCGAATAGCGTCTTTGAAGAGAGGTTGCTTGAGAGTCAGTGCCGTTTTCCTGCCCATTCCGAGAAGCTGCGAAAATTCCCATGCCAGTCGCCCCATCGTTCTTCGCGCGTTCACTTCGCATAATGGGTAAATCAGAAATTCTCCGTTCTTCTCATAGACGAAAGAATCAACGGAATAGCCGTAGAGAGAATCCTTACCGTAGTAATGAATGATTTTTTCCAGACGACTTTCAAATTGGGTCCATTCATTTTTCTCCACCTCTCCGGCAAAGCTCAATTCATCCGCGATAACCGTGCCGCGGTACTGGAAACGTTCGTCGACGAGGTTTTCGTAGCGAATGACTTTGCCGTCGGGAAAAACGTAGTGAGAAAAATCATGACTGCGCTTGAGGAGTGGTTCAACAATTAACTCCCCTT
>JBJMLZ010000214.1:0-9809 GCA_045805035.1 Bacteriovoracaceae bacterium | reverse complement strand
GCGCTTGGTGTGGTCCTGGTGAAAGGATTCCTGGAAGAGATTTCGGCACATGTCCCAAGCAAAGAAAAAGAAGAATCAAATCACCCTTGCTTCAACGATCTGAACACCAGTCTTATCCGACTTCGCCTCATCAATCATATGGGCAGCGAGAACTGAAACTTCCGTCCCAATTGACTTCGTGGTCTTCACCGGCAGCACATGACGAAGTAAACGAAACGTCTCGATCCCGATTTTCTCACCGGTCCGCTTTTCCGCACGATCGCCAATGAGAAGCCCAGGACGGAAAATCACAAGTGATTGAAGGCGCAGGTCCTTTAGCGCTTTTTCTGCCTCGCCTTTCACGCGATTATAAAAAATGCGTGACTGCGAATGCGCACCACTGGCGGAAACGACAATCACCTTCTTCGCTTTATGACTGAAGGCCAGACGTCCGAAAGAAACAACCGCATGAAAATCTACCTTGCGGAAATTTTCCTGCGAGCCCGCAGTCTTGATCGTCGTCCCGAGACAAGAAAAATACACATCCCCTTTAAGTTCATCACGGTGATTGTTCATCTCGCCAAGTTCGCCCAGAACCACAAGAAGTTTTGGACTCTCGATTCCCGGATCCCGGCGCACGTAAATCACGACCTTCGTAAAAGTCGGATCCTCGAGGAGTAGCTTCAGGAGTTCTTTACCTACGAGACCCGTGGCCCCGGCAACGATAGCAATCATATAGAAAAGTCTAGCTGGCCTCACGTTTGCTCGTCAATCAAGGAACACCTGAAAGGCCCAATACCGGGCGCCAGGTGTCTGAGGAATAGACATGCGTCCATTCATTATGCGTTTTTTCGCCCTTGCCCTCGTCCTTCCTATCCTGAACGTAGGGGCAGAGGATTGCCGCTATTCCCGTAAAAAACTCACCAAAATCGACTCCGACCGCGAATCCAATGAGCTCCGCGATTTCGTCGATAATGACCGCTACGGCGACGATTGGGCCTGCCTCATGAAGGCCAGGCATCTCAAGGCCGACTCCCTGAAAAATTGCCTTCCTCCTGAGGAAGATGTGATGAACTCACTGCCCGACCATAAAATGCTCATCGAAGGGAAGATCCGCTACATGGGATTTATCCCCCAGGACTACCGCTATGAAATCTCGCCTGACGGCATTGAAGTCCGCATCGCTTTCACCGGTGAACTAGCAAGCGACGAAAAAATCCTTGAAGATTTGCGTACTAAATTCAATTACGCCTCTGAGGTCTGGACAAAAAATTCTCCCGGCGGAAAAATTCCATTCCATTTTAAGCTCGTGGGACTCAATGATGACCCGCACTTCACCCCAAAACTGGTAAAGAAAGCGAAAGGCACAAAATTCAACTCTCTCTGGGATATTGAAGTCTCAAAAATGGTTGTCGCTCACGAAGTCGGTCACATGCTGGGTCTTGATGATGAATACCCGGTGATCCGCTCGATGGTCTGGCAGGTGAAAAACGACGTCGACACCCGCATGTGCAACGTGCGCTCACTCATGTGTGATTACTACTCAAGTCAGGTCAAACTCTACCCGTACGTGTACTATCAGATTCTGAGAAGACCTCACTGCCTCCGGAATCAATGAAGAAAAACATCTGGGAACAGGAATTTCTCGTTAACTCTTTTCTCGTCAATCCCCAGAAGAAACTGGGGATCTACGCTCTCTTAAACGTCCTCCAGGACGCGGCGTGGATGCACGCCACTGACATGGGCCACGGCCACTCGGAAACGCTCGCGAGTAATACCGCGTGGGCGCTTACCCGCCAGCGAGTGGTGATGGAGCACTGGCCGCACTGGGGAGAGAAGATCACCGTGCGCACGTGGGTGCGGCCCTTGATCGGACCTTTCGCTGTCCGCGATTTTGAAATCATCAAGAATAAAAATATCATCGGAACTGCGACCACGAGCTGGGTGCTGATTGATCTTGAGAAAAGAACCGCGGTTCTCGGTGACCTTTCTGCACTTCCCTTCGAGCCACGCACGGACTTCCAACTTTCCTACGACACAAAAAAAATTCAGATTAAAGATGCGCTCATTAAGCGCGCTGACTTTGAAGTGAGAAATTCAGATCTTGATATGAATGAGCACGTGAATAATACCCGCTATGTGCAATGGCTCCTCGATTCCATTCCGCGCGACTGGCACAAAAACTTTCTGCTAAAAAGTTACGACGTGAATTTTGTCGCTGAAACTCACGCAGGAGATGTGATTGAAATCTTCATGTCGCCGGAAAGACCAGATGAGAAATCACCCTTCATCGTCCAGTTTCAGGGAAAGCGGCAGACTAAAGTGGTTTTTACCGCAGAGATGAACGTCGCAAACGCATCAATGGCAGAGTAACACACTTGCCGATGTACTTCTCCGCGACAGTTTCAGTAACTCACTTCAAACTTTAGCTGTGAGTGAGAAGACGTACGAAAAAATTCTGATCGCCCCCCGAAGCATTAACCAGACGGTCCTTCTGATCGCGGGCGTCACGCTTTGCTATTTCCTCCGGAACATTATCCTTGCGAGCTTCATCGGCATCATCGTCGGAGTGCTGATCGTCCCTATCCTGAATTACTCTTACCGGAAACTCCATGTGCCGAGATCGCTTGCGGCATTCGTAGTGATCCTCACCATCCTTTCTATCGTGGGACTGGTGTTTTTTGGTTTTTATTTCATGGCCTCGGAGCAAGTTCAGAGTCTCATCCATGAAGGTCCACGCATCATTAACAATTTCAAACACGAGATGGATGGAGTGGCCTCACACTATCCGTGGATGAAAGGTCAGATGACGAAGTTCAATTTCATGGGAACGCTTGAAAAAGGTTTGGAAAATGTCCTGCAAAGTTTTCAATTCGGAGTGGAGGCCGTCATCGGAGTTCTCTTCATTCTTGCCCTTGCCGTGTATTCATCAGTGAACTCCAGGCAATATTTCGAGTCTGCGGTTGAGGCCTTTCCAGCAAGACTTCGGGGCCGGGCAAGAAGAATTCTCTGCCATTGTGCGGTCGTTCTGCGCGGATGGATCAGCGCTCAGTTCATTGCGATGCTCATACTTGGTGCAATCACCGCGCTTAGCTTGTGGATCATCGGGATTCAGTACTGGGCAGTCTTCGGACTTCTCTCAGTGATTCTCGGTTTTGTGCCGTATCTCGGAACCATGATGGTTCTCACCGCAGTTTCCTTTATCACTCTTGCCACTCAGCCGGATAAAATCTGGTGGGTCCTCCTGAGTTTCTTCATCACTCACCAGCTCGAGAGTCAGGTCATTATCCCGCTCGTCATGAGGAACCGCGCTTCGCTGCCAGAAGTGCCTCTGCTTATTTTCATGCTGATCATGGGAAGCCTCTCGGGCATTCTGGGATTTTTCATCGCTCCCGCGGCATTCGCCGTCCTGAAAGTTCTCTATGATGATATCTATTTGCCGAAAATGAATGGCACTAGCCCTGAGTGATCTTCTGAATGAGATGGCTTCCGCCGAGCCACTGGAAAAATTCTCCCACCGCTTCCGGATCTTCCGGCGCTTCTTCGAGTGCCACTCCCACACCGAGTGAAAGTTTGGTGAGAACATTGAGTTCCCACTCCTTCATCGCCCGAAAGTATACGCCGTCTTGTTTTTGCCAGAGAAGAACAGACTCTGATCCGCCCTTCACCTCTCCATCGCGATAGATTTCTGTGACTCCGACTTTAAACCGAACGATCTCATGATTCCCAAGATGAACGCATGAATCTTCATCCATCTCAAGTTCCAGACGAGGACTAAGCGGGCGATTCGACCATGGATGAATATCCATACGATGTTCAAAGCGCGCGAGCTCTTTCTGCCAAAGCGGCGCATCGGTCTTTATAAAATAATTCAAAAAGACCTCGGGAAACCAGTCAAGGCTTCGCGGAGAAATCTTGTTTTGTGAGATAAAAGCATTCCAGACTTCATTCCATTCATTCCCCATTCTCTTCACGAGGACAGGAAAGGTATCTTCCACCGCCTCTCTTAACTTCGCCCGGTGCTGGTAACGGTAGTGGGCCATGGCCTTCTCTGCGCCGGAAGTTCCCGCACCGATGAGATCAGAAGAAGGGTTTCCATCACGAAGAGTTTCTTCGAATTTATCAAACCACTCTTTCATGCTTTCCCCTTTTGGATGAGGCAAGCGCGATCAAGATGCTCTTTCACGTCGGAGAAATCCGGAAACTCCGAGTCCCACTCGATCATGAACGGCAGATCATTCTTTTTCCTGCACACTTCACCCCAGAGTTCCCAGGTCGCCGGATGCGGTGGACGGTTGTGAGTATCGATCACAAAATCCTCGCCTTCTACAAACCCCGCGAGGTGAACCTGAGCGACAGTCAAGAGATCGATCTTTGCGAGTTCTTTATAAGGATCCGTGCCGAAGTTCCTCGCGTTCACAATCATGTTGTTCACATCAAGAAGCACCTGGCATGAAGTCGCCTTCACGAGGCGCGCGAGAAATTCATACTCAGTCATGACCGAAAGCTTTGTCGCAATATAAGTGGAAAGGTTTTCGAGCACCAGTGGACGTTTCAAAACATCCTGCCAGCGGTTTACCTTGTCCGTGAGGCGTTTCAGATTTTCTTCAGTATAAGGAAACGGCAGCAAATCGTGCCAGCTATGTCCGCCAGTCGAGGACCAGCAGAGGTGATCGGAGACGCGCGCAGGTTTCATCTCGTCACAAAAAGCTTTCAATTCGCGCAGATATTTTTCGTCGTGTTCTTCGGGAGCCGCGAGAGAGAGAGAGACACCGTGAAAAGAGAGGTCGTAATTTTCTCTGAGTTTTTCCAGAGTCTCGCGGCGAGTCCCTTTGTCCCAGAGATAATTTTCCGTGATGATCTCAAGCCACCCGATGTCCGGGTGGCCATTGATCAATGAATCACGAAACGGGGCCCGGTAACCGAGCCCCATCGTTTTCTTCATTACTGCTTTTTTTCTGGCTTAGCAGGAGCTGCTGGATGCTCATGCATTTTTCCGTCGCAACCGTTATTGCCTGAACAAGCGTTCTTGCCTTCCATCTTGCCTTCTTTACCTTTGCAAGAATTCTTCTCTTTGCCTTTGCAAGAGTTCTTTTCTTTTTCTTCAGCTTTGTGTTCTTTGGTGTGATCAGCAAGAGCAACTTGTGATCCGACGATCATTGAGGCAAGAGCAACAGACGCGAGTAACTTCGATTTCTTCATTGGCCCTCCATAGGCTATAAGAATGTTGAAGCTTTATTATATCTGGCCTGTCGATTGGATGGGCCCGGTGAATTTTGCCTGTCCCCACTTCCACAAAACCTTCACAGTCTTTTTTTATGATGACGACATGACTACCCAACAAATTCTCATCGAAATTGAACAAACAAAAAATCTCACCGAGACCGGACGCCAGGCGGAGAAAATTCTTGTCCGCGATACGCAGGAAACCCTGAAGCTCATGACCGAACTCTTTCGCCAGGGGGTGCACGACACCTATGTGACCATTTCCGACCATGAAGGCCTCGAATGGGACGCAAAACTTCGCCGGTTTATCTATCATCGCGGCCACACATCGCAGTTCCTCGAGCTCGCCAGGAAAGAGGTCCTTCTTCGAATCCGCCCCTTCTTAAAAGAAATTCACAAGCGGTTCCTGCATAATGCCGCGTAAGCGGAGCGTTATGCCGGAACCGAATAGACCTATCGAAATTCTCGGTGATAAGCTTTCTGGGTACTTTTATTTACCCAGGAGTTCTCATGAAAAAATTCGTTGTTGCTATTTTCGCGTTCAGCGCTCTTTCGGTCTTTGCTGCTGAAGTTCCAGTGATGGATGCTGCTCTTCCCGTCATGTCTTCTTACGACACAGCTGCCGACGCTCGCTTCCAGATGGACAAAACAACTGGCGAAGGTTCAGTGATTGTTTCTGTCACTGAAATGCGCTGGGTGAATGGCGGCGGATACACTGATCAGTGGGGCCACTGGTATCCAGCACCACGTATGCAAATGCCGGTTGAGATCTTCAGAGGTTCTACTAAAGTTGAAGGCCTTGCTCTTCACGGTGACCAGATTATCTTCGCTGGCCGTGATGGTGACGTAAACTGCGGCCGCCTCGGCGAGAGCTCTGTTCTTCACCGTCCAACTATATTCCTTTCCGGCAACTGTAAGCTCAACGCTACAATCTCCGGCAACTGGAACAATGCCCATGTCACTGTGAGCATGACCACTAAGTAATAAGTCATTTTTTTTCTTTAAAGGGGACTTCGGTCCCCTTTTTTTTTGTATACTGTTTATATGCATCCTCGCTTCAAACAAGTTGCCTACATTCTTCCTCCCCTCGTTGTTGCCGCCGTGTACTTTGATTACATCCACATTGGTCCGGTGAAACAGCAGTTCTCAAACTACTTTGCAGAAAAAAAAGCAGTCGAAGAAACCTTCATGGCCCCGATGGTCGAAAAATTCGTGGGCGAAGTGAAAATGAAAGAAGGGCCAGGACTTGAGCCCATACTTCTCAAGGGTGGCGAGCTTCTGAAAAAAGGATCGAGTGTCATCACAGGTGCGAACTCACGATGTCTTCTCACCCTCAGAGGAATTGATTTTTGGACGGTGAATCTCGGTACGGATACTCAGGTGAACATCGATGAACTCATGAGAAATGACCCGACCAGAACGTCGGTCTTCAATCTCATCCGTGGTAGCGTCATGCTTTCGATGAAAAACCGCTCAGGCGCCAAGCGCGACATGCAGGTGCGCACGAAGTTTGCGAGCTTCTCCGTTCGCGGAACAACGTTTGCTGTTCTTTCTGATGGCGAGAAACATTCGGTGCTGACCGTGCGTGAAGGCGCGGTGGAAGTGGAGAAATTCAAGGAAATGGAAAAGTCCCTCGTGCGCGAAGGGTACACATATCTCGTGAATCGTGAGGGACAGAGTAAGGTTCAGATTGATCTTGATACGGTTGATCTCTTCACGTGGAACGATGACAAGCTGGAAAAAGAAATTCCAACTCTGGAAACCGTTGTGGGAAAAATTGGCGATCTGGGTCCCCTTCCGGATGAATCCGAGAAGAAGCGCCTTGAGCTCCTGAAGAATGTCGATGATGAGTTCGCTGCTTTCAGAACTAAAGATCAGGAGCTTCAGCGTGAGCTGGAAATTCTTTCGGACAATGCTGAACAGTCACGCGCGGGACTGATGAAAGAAAGAAAGGGCATTGAAAAAGACATTAAGTGTCTTGAGACATCATTGAGTGAATGCCTTCTTTCTTCCGACAAGATTCTCCTCAAGGAAGGATTCCCGAGAACCTGGGGAACTCCTCAATACCGGAACAGCATGGTGGTGGGACTCTACAAGTATCTCCAGAAGCGCGAGGAAGAAGTGAAGGGCCGCGAAGAAGAAGCGGATGAGCTGAAAAAACTCATGGCAAAAAGAGCGAACGCCCTTCGCACTCTTGAGGCCGACCGGCGTAGTGAAAAAGAGCTCGATAAAATTATTCCGAAACTTCAGGACGATCGTCTCAGACGATGACTTTCTTCCGCCTCTTCAATTTCTTTATCCAGGTGAGCGATGAGTTTTTTGGCGATCGCCTTGTCCGAAAGATGAACGTAAAGCTGCGGGTGAATGACTACGTCTTCCACGAGCCAGTTCCCGGTTCCGATCATGAAGTCTTTCCCGTCTACCACTAAATATTTGGCATGAGAGAACGTCCAGGGAATTCCCCAGTGAAGGTCTTCCATCCCTGCACTTCGCATGCGCTTCACCGTCGCCTGATTTCTATAGATGTAGGAGAGAGCAAACGACATATGCCGGTGGATGTGGCCGGTGATATGAACACCGCGCTCCTGCGCGCGGATGAGGGCCTTCTCAATGTCCTTGTGATCAAAAAAATAAATCGAAAAATGAATCGTCTTTTTCGCGCTGTCGATGAGCTCAACGAGCTCATTCTTAAACGTACCATCGGGAAACCAAGGAGCTTTGAGTTTAATTCCGCCGTGATGGCCGCCTTTCCAGTGATAGTCAAAGTAGCGAAGGAAACCATCTGCGTACTCCTTCCCCTTCATGATGATATTGGCCTCGTAATTTTTTGTGATCGACTGCTGGGAAAGATTGGTCGATCCGAAAAAAACAATTTCCTTGTCGATGCAAAATCCCTTGGCGTGAGTCGATCCGTATTTCACTTCCACTCCGCCTTCCTCGAGGAAATCCGCAGTCACGCGATTGCGGTCCACTGTCTCGCGGAGTCCTTCGGTGAAGAGCCGCACTTTGATTCCTCTTTCAGAGAGCTCGACAAGTTTTTTAGCAATGGTATAAGGCGCGCCTTTCTCGCTGATTTTCCCCGCGGCAGATCCGATCGCGAACGAGAAGGACATGAGATCGACGCTTTTTTTTGCGCCAGAGAGAAGCTTTAAGAGTGTGGGGAGAAAATCCTGGTCAGTGACGAGCTTGAGTTTTGCTGCCGGCATGAAATGATCATGGCCGGTTACTGAGGAGTGCGCATCCAGCACTGCTTCGTGTGCGAAGTGCAATAGCCCTCAATATTGTTATTGGTCCAGCAGACATGCGTGAGGCCATGAATGGAATACTGTTCGGTGCGGAAGAAAGTCGAGCAGAGTCCTTCACCATTATTGATCACGACTTTCTCTTTCGAGAATTTTTCAAATTCCTCGACCGTGAGACCGGTCAGCGCAAATTTGATAGCAGTTTCTGAGCGCTCGACCAAAAGATTCGAAACATCTTCCTCAGTCATTTCTTCCGGAGATTTCACCGGGACTGATGCGATGTCGCGCTTTCTTGAATCCACTGACAAAGTCACCGCGCAGTCCTGGTGTTCTTCATCAAAGAACAGTACTTCAACACTATGAGGAACCGACCCACCGGGAAATTCTTTTTTGATGTCTTCCTGCGCTTTCATCACCACGAGTTCGCAGGAAGTTTGTCGGGAGACAGCTGGCCCGCCCGCGATCCGGCGATAGAAAATCTTTGAACCGTGAGCGACCCGCATCGATTCTTCACCGGAGCGAACCGCACTCACCCACGATGGTGCTTCCGTTTTTTCTTCGTAATGAGCACAGGAGAAGCAGAGAAAAAGAAGCAGGAGCTTTTTCATGAAGAAACGTATCGGCAGCTCAGAGAGAAAACTTGAGCGAAGCGATCTAGAACTTCGCCACGAGGGAAGTCGTGGTCAAGTGGTCGTAGTTCTTAAGTGCCGGTGTTGCGGGAAGGTTGTCATACATCCCCTTGTAGGCGAGCTTCAGGGAGAAAACGGAGGTGAGAAAGGAGGTGATGGAAACCTCGCCGTTCATGAGCCAGTCTTTTCCGGTGGTGAAGTTCGGAATGTATTCGATCCAGGCGCGGTACTGGAAGCTCTGGGAGACCTGGCTGTTGTACTCGTTGTAGAAGCGCCCCTTGTGATCGATCGTATCCGGGATCGGAGCATAGCGATTTTCGATGGCGTACCGGTAACCGAGTTCGGAGAAAAAATTCTCGGGTTCTGATTGGATGTAATAATATCTGGCACCCGCGTCTGAGTTGTACCTTCCCTGGATGCCGGTGAAAGTGTTTCCTTCGATCACTTCGCCCACAAAGAGCGCAAGGCGGTGACTCACTTCCTGCTCGATCTTGGCGTTCACGTCCCAGTTTCTCACTGTCACTGAGTTGGTCGTTTCACCATAAGTGTAATGGCCCCCGAAACTAGTTTTGTATTTATCCCACGAATAAACGTTCACCGATTTGAAGTTTGTCGTCTGGATGTCGGCGTTGCCTCCGTTCTGGATATAGCCGAGCTCGGTCTCCGTCGTGTAAAGAGCTTGAGCGTTTAAAGAAATGAAGACCAGAAAAATGAGGAGTAAAGTTTTCATCAT
>JBJMLZ010000213.1:0-31642 GCA_045805035.1 Bacteriovoracaceae bacterium | reverse complement strand
GCACTTACTTTAATGTGTTCTCTTTCAGCGTTCGCCACTGATGCGATTCCTTATCCGTTCTTAGAGGTGCAGGAAAATCAGGGCAACAAAGTCATGGTGATTGAAAACGGCGTTGCTGCTTTCGAGACTCGTCTTCAGATGATCCGCAGGGCACAGAAAAATATTGAGGTCGAATACTTCATCTATAACACTGACGTTGCGGGAAAAATCATCACACGCGAGCTGGTAGCAGCGGCAAAGCGCGGAGTGAAAGTTCGCATCCTCATCGACAAGAACATCGCCACTTTCCAGCTCAATTCCTTCTACGCCTTTGAACTCGCGCAAAATGGCGTCGAGGTGTAGTACTACAACACTGCGACTGTTTTTGAACCTTCTACGATGCAGTTCCGCAATCACCGAAAGCTCATCTCGATTGATGATATTGAAGCAATCACCGGCGGAAGAAACGTTGCTGAAGAATATTTTGATATGTCGCCCGAATATAATTTCAATGACCGCGACATTTACGTCACGGGCCCGATCGTGAAGGCCATGCGCGACAGCTTCGATCTTTTCTGGGCCCACAAAATCTCAAAAGATCCTAAGCGTCCGGCCAGACCCGTTGGCGAAGATCTCGAGGCTTCGCAGAGGGCCTGGGATAAGAAAGTTGAGAAGGCGAGAGCGTTCCTCGAAGAATCGCCGGAAGAAACATTCATCCGCTCACGTTCTGCCCAGCTCGCTCCAGCAGTTCTTGAAAGTTATAAGGTTCACGATTGTCCGATCGCGACTTTCTCAACCGACAAACCGGGTGGGAACTTACATCAGCGCCTGAAAAAACATTATCTCGATAATTATCGTTATCTTCGCCAGACACTTTCGGCAAAAACGCTGGAAGTGGATAGGGCCTACACCCTTTCTTCCCCTTATCTCATTCACAATAAGCGCACGAGAAAAGTGATGGAAGAACTCCTGAAGAAGAAAGTGGACATCAAAGTCTACACGAATTCTCTCGGCTCGACCGATGCCACTTATGTCGCTGCCAATCTTTATCTCTACATCAAGGCGTGGGCCCACTTCGGCATCAAGATCTCCCTTCACGACGGAAAATTCCTTCACATTGGTCCGGCGATGACAGAGGAAGCAGAGAAAGCTCGCTGGGGTGAGCACGACAAGAGCCAGGTCTATGAAACTTCCACTCATTCGGAAATCATGATCGGAACTTACAATCTCGATAACCGTTCGAACTTTTACAACACCGAGATGGCCCTCTTCTGTAAAGGGAATGAGGAACTTTCACAGGAATTGAAGTCGAACATCCTTCGCCGCGCGGACATGGGTCTCACTATTAGTCAGGATGGAAAAGCGGTGGACAAGGACGGAAACGCCCGCAATATCTACGCCGCGGATAAGGCGAAGATTGTATTCATGAAGTTCATTACGCTCCCTTCGTGGATCCTCAACTTCTTACTGTAAAATTTGCAGGGTCCACACCACTCATTTTAAAAGCTCCTATAATCCGCGCCACCCAAGGAGCTTTTATGAAGCAACTCTTTCTCGCTGCCCTCATGCTTTTTTCCGTTTCCGTATTCGCAGACTGCGCCAGTAACGTCGATGGATTGAAAAATCTCGTAGGCAACGCAGGCCTCGATCTTAACTGGAAAGAAAATGCGAAAAGCAATCAGCTGATCCTTCACCTTTCAAACGGCAATGGTAACCTTCACCTGAAGCTCACAAAAAACGGACAGCTTTGGGGAGACGTGACTGGTGTTGTTTGTAAGAAGAGTGCCACATCATACTATGCTCAGGTCGCTAACATCGCCTGGGGACCTGCAGCTCCGATGGTGGTGAAGATCGCCAAGATCAAGCAGCTGAACCTCGAGCTTCCTTATCAGTCGCTCCTGAAAGTTTCTGTTGCTGGCTTCGGGTTTGATTTCAGCCCGCTCTAGTCTCTGATGTGATGCTTGAAGAAAATCCCGTCGTCACCGAATGATGATGAGATGAATTCAGAAGTAGTGATGATATCGGCGATGTGCACGGACTCTTTCACAAAGGTCTCTGCCATCGCCGCAGTGTAAGTGCCGTAATCAAGGTCCGCGTATTTCTCCGGGACTGCTCTCAACTCATAAATCTTTGTGCCTTCCGGAATCGCCATGAAGTCTTCGCGGACGTCATGCTTTTCCGAAGAAGATTTCAGGTTCTTCGCGGGAACAAAGAAGACTTGTCTAGCCGCCATAGAATCGATCACGAGCTCTTCCGGATAATGAGTGACGGTGCGGAAAAGCCTGTGAACCAGCGCCTGGCCAATGCCATCGCCGGGAGGAACAATATTGGACATCGGATTTTTGAAGAAGTTGTAATCCTTCTCCTGGCCGTTGAGCGAAACAAGAGCGGAAACATTCTGACTTGGTGAACCGTCTTTAAGAATTTTCAGCGCAAGTCCCGGAGCAACCGGTTTACTGCGCGTGACTTTGTACGTGAGTGAGAGCCTGAGAAGTGCGCATTCCGCGCCTCTGAAAACTCCGGCGTATTTATCAGACACCGCTACAATTTTTACTTTCGCGAGCGATCCGTGACGATGAAGATACTTCACCCAATTTTCCGGTGCAAAGTCAGAAATGAGCATCCCTTTCGTCGCAATTCCCTGGTGACCCATGCCGATCAGTTCAGGCAGGCCAAGTTTTTTGTACGGAGGAAGTTCTTTATAAACAGTTGCGAGCGCTTTTTCCCAAAGAGCTTCCTGTTTCTCACAGGCGGACATTGATTCGTAATTCGCTGGAACCGAGGCCGGCATGCGAAGACCAGTATCAATGACAAACGTTCTACTCTTCATGAGGGAGTAGGAACCGATGATGCCGGACATAGTAAGAAAGAAAACCGCGAGGTTTTTCATATGATCATTAAACATCAGGAAGGCATTCGAAAGAACAGTGGCAAATTGTTCACTTCGCTCCGACGAGCTTTAAACGCATCTTTTCTGCCACCCACGCGGGGCCCACGAGAAGAAAAAAGACGTCTTTAAAGAAGGATGGTTTCTTACCCTCAATTTTGTGGCCCCAAAACTGACCGATCCAGGCAACTACGAAGAGTACGCAATTTAACGGAACGAAGGCCTTGTATCCGGCAAATAAGGCGCAGATTCCGAGAACGACTGCGTAGAGTACGATCATGTGGGGCAGGAATGATCTCATCTCTCTGAAGTAAAAAATCAGCGACGAGAATATTACAAGTCCTGTCACATAGAGTGGAGCAAAAGCATAAATCAGCGCGATCACATTGAAAAAAATGACGGGAACACAGATGAAATGAATCTTCTGGTTCATCTCATTCTGGTGAGACGAAGAGTACTCGGCGATGATTGCAGCTTCATTCATAAGATTGCACTCCCGATGAACTTTTTTTCAGATTCTAAGATAAAATTGTTATGTAAAAAGGAGTTTACATGAAAATCAGGATACTGCCACTGCTCGTGGTTTCCACCGCCCTCTTCGCCTGCGCGAGAAACGTTCAGGAAAAAACCATCGTGAAGGCCAATCAGGCCGCACAACGTGTTCCGACTTCAGCATCCAAAGAAGAAACACCCTGGACGACCTGGTCGAAGAAAGGAACTGTTGGTGGTCTTGTTGTTCTGAAGCACATCCGCGAAGAACTCCTCGAAAAAAATCTCCATGATCCGCACATCGATTACTCCGGCTACGCGAAAGTAAACTGTCCGGAAGTTCCTTCGTTCCGTTCCGCAGACGGAACTTGTTATCTTCCGAAGACTCCGCACGTCGGTGCCGCCAACACTGCTTTCGGAAGAAACGTTCCCGAGCAGTTTATCGACCTCGATGCTCAGGAAAAACTCATGATTCCGCATCCGGCGGCAGTTTCAAAAGAATTTTTCACGCGTGATGAATTCAAGCCGGTGCCTTTCCTCAATATGCTTGCCGCAAGCTGGATTCAGTTCATGAACCATGACTGGCTCACGCACGGAAGAAACGTCGAGAAGAATCCCCATGTGGTCGAGATGACCGATGGATCGACCCAGGTCATTGAGCGCTCACAAACTTCGGACATTGCTTTCAAAAAGGCCTACGGCACAGTTTCGGTGAACCAGAACACTCACTGGTGGGATGGCTCGCAGATCTACGGATCAAGCCAGGAAGCACAGAATGCGATCCGCGCTTTCTCCAAAGGGAAACTCACTACAGTGATGGTGAATGGCCGCGAGCTTCTTCCGAAGGGCGAACTCAATCCTGGTTACAACAAGCAGAACCAGGGCTATGAGCTCACTGGTTTCCGTGACAACTGGTGGTCAGGTCTCTCTATGCTTCACCATCTTTTCGTGAAAGAGCACAACGCAATCGCAGACATGCTCTATCAGAAATATGTGAAGTTTGATGACGCTTCAAAAAAATGGAAATGGAGAAGCGGCAAGCACGAAAAACTTCTCACTGATAAAGAACTCGATGAAGAAATCTTCCAGACTTCACGTCTCATTAACGCTGCCGTCATGGCGAAGATCCACACCGTTGAATGGACACCAGCAATTCTTGCGAACCCGGTCTTGAAGAAGGCCATGTACACCAATTGGTATGGTCTGGCGAACCCGCAAACATGGTCACGCGTGATCAAGCACATTCCTTTCCTCGGAAGAACTGACTGGGGCCTCAACGCTGGTTACACCATCGGTGGTATTGTTGGTGATAAGAGAAATGATTTCGGTGTTCCGTACTCCATCACCGAAGAGTTCACTTCGGTTTACCGTCTCCACTCTCTCCTTCCGGAAGCGATCGAAGTGAGAAAGCTCTCTGACAAAAACAAAGTTGAGAAAGTTGCGGTTCCTGAAATCCGTAACGACAAGTCTTACGAGTTCATGGCAAGCCATGATCTGAAAGACCTCTTCTACTCTTTCGGCGTTCAGCATCCGGGCCAGCTCGTGCTGAATAATTTCCCTGCTTTCATGCAAGGATTCACAGTTCCCGGCCATGGCATCATGGACCTCGGGATGGTCGACATCATGAGAGACCGTGAGAGAGGTGTTCCTCGTTATAATCAGTTCCGTCGCGCGATCAATCTTCGTCCGATTTCAAAGTACGCTGACTTCTTCGAAGATGGCGTTGCTAAAACTGAAAGACAAAAAGCGATTCTCGCGAAGTTCTACAAAATCTACGGCCGCGATGAACAAGGCAACGATAACATCGAGCAAGTGGATCTTCTCGTGGGAACACTTTCGGAAGAAGTTCGTCCGAAAAATTTTGGTTTCGGTGAGACCATGTTCCAGATCTTCATTCTCATGGCCTCGCGCCGTCTGATGGCGGATCCGTTCTACACTGATCTGTACAATGCCGATCACTACACACAGGCCGGCATCGACTGGATTGATGAGAAGGGTCTCCTTCACCAGGTGATCGGGCGCCATATGCCTGAGCTCAAACCGCATATGAAAGGCATTGAGACTGCATTCAATCCCTGGAAACCTTAAGCTAGATTTTCTAAAGGGGACCTCCGGGTCCCTTTCTTTTTTTCACTTCCCCTTTTCGTTCCCTTTTTCCCGCTCTAAATTCGGCCGAAATCAAAGGAGTCTCTATGAAGGCCGTTCTCGCATCACTTGCGTTCGTTTCTCTTTCCGCGTTCGCTGCTCCGAAGGCGACGTTGCGTGTTCCGGTGATGCTCGACCTCACGGGAAATAACGATAAACCAATTGCGGCCTCAGTGATCAATCCTAAGCTTGTGGCCAAGGGCCTTAAAGCACTTCCGCTTTATGTGGAGCTTGTGAGCGGAGAACAAAACCAATACAAAAAAATCGAAGCAGTAGGCACACTCGCGGAATCAGAGCTTCCGAAGATCGGGTACAAGGAAGGGCGACTCGCATCCGGCTACGTTCCCGGCGATATTGATCAGCGTGGTGCTGAAACCTGCTTTACCGGTGACGGCACACTCGTGGCCGACCTCACCAAAGAAGTGACCGACATTGTTTACTCAGACCAGTACGGAATTCATGGCTGGAAATACAAGAACGTTGTCCGCGGCGATGACGGGGAACTCGATGAGGAGTCTCTGAAGTGGTTGAACGATAACTCTAAAACCTGGAAGAACTGGAACAAAACTCAGGACGCGGTTCTCATTCTTTCTCACGTCGGTGATGACGGGGATGATGTTTCCGAATCAGTGATTAAACGCTGTAAGTAACTTGCCTTAACGCAGAGGACTTCGATACAGTTTTCTCATGAAAACAATCATCATCTGTATCGCAGTCCTCTTTACTTCTCTTTCCCATGCGCAGGTGCTCGATGCTCAACCTTTTTCAGAGCTTCTGAAAAAGATCGAAGCTTCGACGTTTACCTATAAGGAAACCGGAAAACTACACGGTTACGTTTCCACGCAAAGCTGCCTCTTCCTTTCTGAAGACATCGCGATCTTCAAGAACTACTGCTTCCCGGCCAGAAAATATCCGGCGCGTGGTTACACCATCATCACGCGCGAATGGGGCATCACTAATATTTACGAAGAAGAGCTCACGGATACACTTACTGCCAGACAAATCGGCATTGATGAATTTCCGGTCTATCTCGAGCACTATCTCGGTGAACCACTTCCTGATTACACGCTCAATGACCTGAACGGCATCTTCACTGAGCTCTACCCGCGGTTCTTTCCGGGCTGCTGGTCGACCAATTTCTCGAAGTACTCCGAGACCAATGAAGCAAAATGTACGACCAATGCGGTGAACGTTCTGAACTTTGACAGCTGGGCAACTGAAACTCAGGCGATCGTGAATGACGAGAAAGTGTGGTCAGAAATGCTTGAGACGATCGAGGCCAAACTCACCCCTAACGGTGATACCATCCGGTGAATCCGTATTTGGGATTCACTCCGGTCACCGGTAGAACACAATGCTCGAAATCTTTGTGCATTTCAAAGAATATGGCGTCCCCCGTCCCCGTGTTATGAAATCTGAATACTTCCTGTGTGGGAATATGCCTGATGAGAAGCTCGCCTCCATCGAATGAGGCCCCGATATTCACCGTCACTGACAGACATTTTCCCTGATCGATATCCTGATGCCAGTCCATGCGGTGATCCGTCCCCGGACTCAAACGATAGATTCTTCCGTTAAAAGATGCAGCACCCACGACTCCGGTTATTCTTTCGACGTTTCTGATGACATCTTCTTTGTTCATCAAGTCCAGAAAGAGCTTCACAAATTTTGGTGCGAGCACGTCCTCCTTGACCATACCTACATCCGAAATTTCATACTCATTGGGAATAAACGAAGCCCTTTCCATGAGTGTCTGCATTTCCTGGAGAAGTTTCTCCGGAAAGAAATTTTTTACGAGAACCGCCTTCGCTTTTTCAAAACGAACATATTGCTGGAAAGAGAGTTCGTGATCGCCGATCATTTAATCCCTCGTGCGCACTTCAAGAAGCTCTATCACAAATCGTAAATGGGAATGGGGTTTAATGAGCGCGCCGACCTGTCGCTCTCCGTACGCGAGTTCTGCGGGCACAAGGAGCTCACGCTTGCCACCTTCTTTCATTCCCACTAGTCCCTGATCCCAGCCTTTGATCACGCGACCAGTGCCGAAAACAAATTGAAAAGGTTTTCCCCGATCATAGGAAGAATCAAACTTTGTCCCATCTTCGAGGAATCCCTCGTACTGAGCAAAGCAAAGGGCACCTCGGGAAGTTTCCTTCCCCTGGCCCACAATATGATCAATGATTTTGAATTCCACTATTCTTGCTGACCCTTGTAATCCGCTACACGCACGAGTGGCTTAACTTTGATCTTATAGCGTTTGGTTTTCACCGGCGAGTCGCCGTTTTTTTGAGTCGTCTCAACTACCTGACCAGTCAGGAGATCGATGGACTTTGTATCTCCACCCATCATCGGATTGTTCCCAGCACTGTCTTGTCCGATCACGTAGAAGTCACCTTGACGAAACTGGAAAGTATCCTTGTAAGACCATTTCCAGGCAGAGCCACCGAAGTGACTGATCGTGATTGAACCATTCGCTCTGAGTTCAAGCCCTCCCAGAGGATCACCCATCTGTCCGCCCTCATCAGCAGTAAAAGGAATATTTGAGTTAGAAAAATTCAGCTCAAAAGATCCATCATTTTTTCCGAGATAAAGATTCAGGTAGCGCTCACCATGAATGGTCATGCAATCATCGGTGCCTTCCTGGCATGGAAGATCCGTGTTGTAGTTGCGATATGTAGCGGCCTCTTCAGCAATCACGAGAATATCTTTCACGCCATCTTTGTTGATATCCGTGATGATGTAATTTGATTTCGCGAGCTCTTCTAATTCTTGTGCACTGGAATTTCCGCGGGCAAGTGCCACCTGAGCAATGTCTTGTCCTTCCGGAAGAAGACTCTTCACGAGAATAGTGTCGTCCGATGCAAATGCGGCGAGGGAAGAAAGGGCAACCGTGGCGAGGACAAATTTCTTAAGCATAAATGCTCCTTAGCGTTGGGAGGATTTTAAAACGCCCTGCTTTTCCGCGGTGGACCTCGGGGAAGAATTACCCGCGTGTCCAAAAATGTGACAAAGTTTCTCGCCACTGCCCCGTCGCCAAGTCCTGAGAATCCTGAAGCCCTAGGGGCCGGAAAGAATGTCCCTTATCCTGAGGCCCATGAAGAACCTTTCGCTCCTCCTTTTCCTGTGTGCGTGCCTCTTTGGGCTCATGGCCCTCATGCCGGAAGGCCAGGGGCCTGATCGCTACATCACGGGTTTTGAGGATGAAGGGCGCTCACCTGCTTCGATAGGAGAACTCACTGAGATCATGCCCGCCTCCGGTGAGCCGAGTGATAATGGCCTCACCCAGAATCTTCATCGCGAGTTTCGTGAAGTCATGAGTCGTGATCCATCGACTGCAGTGACGATGGCGCGCGATTTAGTTTTCACGCGCGAGCTTGATCCGAAATTCCGTCTCACCGTTTTGCGCGAGCTTCGTGTGATGCAATTTGAACGCTCAGACATTCTCGTTCTTGCCGATGACATCATTGACCGCGCGCCAGACACGAATCTTTTTCATGAAGCGCTTTCCATCAAGTCCGCTTCGATGAGTGAGGAAGAATTTGAAGTTTTACTTTCCGAGATTGCCCGCAAAAAAGAATCGCCCGAATACCGGGCGATCCTTGATGAATTCAGAGTCAAACCGGATCATCCTACTTGATAGGTTCACCCGTTCCATATTTTTGAGGGGCCTTCGCATACATTGTTTCCGCAGTCGGGAGTGATTCCTGAAGTGCGGCCTTTCTGTGCGCATCTGATGGGTGAGTAGAAAGAAGTTCCGGGGGTGCCTTTCCTTTATTCGCTTCACTCATTCTGTCCCAGAGATTCGTTGCTTCCGCAGGATCGTAACCAGCTTTGGCCATGTACTGTTGTCCATAGTGATCCGCCTGTGATTCATCACCGCGCGAGTATTTCATGTCAAAGAACTGGAGTGCAAAACCCGCGGCTGCACCAGTGAGACCGGTGAGTCTGCGGCACGTATCTGTCTTACAGAAAATCTGACCGCCGATAACCGTCGCAAGACCGACGGCAATGCCGGCGACGTTTTCTTTCATCGCACGCACATAATGTTCTTTCCCGTGGCGAAGAGTCGCGTGCGCAACTTCGTGCCCAAGAACCGCAGCGAGTGCACCTTCCGTTTTCAGCACTGGCATGATCCCGGTGTAAACTGCGATCTTCCCGCCTGGCATACACCACGCGTTTACTTCAGGGCTTTCGATCAGGTGCCACTCCCAATTGAAATTTTCTCCCGAGGCCTTCGCAATTCGGGAGGCCACGCGATTCACCATCGCGTTCCACTCAGCGTTCGACGACATCTTGGATTTAGCTTTCACTTCTTCGTATGCCTTGGCCGCTTCTGCGTTAATGTCGGCATCACTTGGTGCCTTCGTCATCGAAGAACAACCCATCATCACAAGCAACAACAGAGAAATCATCCGCATAGAAACTCCTTAAGAATTCTGACAATCATATCCTATGATAGTGAAGAATGTTTCCCAAGAAAAAATCTTGCCCCACAGAGACGGAAATCCCCGTGCAGTGAGTTTGAAAACGAGGTCATTTTCCCTGCTGTGTTGGGTTACTGACAGCAGCGGTGTGGTCATAAAAAAAAGTTGCCATGACTCGCAAGTAAAACAAAAAATGAATTTAAGGAAAAATTCAGTTCAGGAGAAAAAAAATGAAAGACGCCGAGACAGTATCAAGTTGGTTCGTTCTGAATTCGGGCTTCAAAGTTCAGGCGACATGTCCCGCGTGTCACTCTCCGAACGTGAGTTACCATCGCGTGAGAATGCCGGGCCTCAAGGGCATCTCGCACAACAGTCACGGCTTCACTCCTGCGTGTCTTGATTGCGGAAAGAATCTTCCGAATCAGCGGGAAAAATCTGCCAAAAAACCGGTCACGAGAAAGAAAAAGTTCCGCATCGCCTGAAGTGAGTTTAAACTGGAACCATGTGGTTCCTCTTTCTTCTTCCCTTACTGGCCTTCGCTCACGACAATGCCCTTGAACACAAGAAGGGATTTGTTATCGGCGTTGGTGGCGCTTATTCGAAATACGATTTCCCGTCGGACTTCAACGGTTCTTTGAAAAATAAAATCGACAACACCGCCGGCCAGTACGGTGGTGTCCTGCAGTTCGGTTACGATGTTGTGATCAAAGACAGACTTCTCCTTGGTCTTCGCGGTGAAGGCCTCACTCTCGACACTCTTGGCACGGGAAACAAAGAAGGTAATTCTCTCAAAGGAAGAACCCGCTCTGCCACCGGACTCATCCGTGCCGGAATTCTCTTCCAGGCAAAATTCTGGGATCTCGTGGGAGATCCCGCTCCCCTCATGGTAGAACCTTTCGTTGAAGCGGGCATCAGCTCTGGTCACCGAAGCTTTGTGAAGCAATACGATCCCTCCGGATCCGACATTTACGTGGATAATCTTGAAGAAGAATTCCAGGGAAGAAACTTCAACTTCGGTCTCAACTTCATGAATGGCCGTGGAGGATTTTTTGAGGTGAAAGGGATGTACACGAACATCACCAACACTCACCAGAAGTTCACCGGCCATAAGAGTGAAAACGGCGGAGGTAGTATCCCTACAGACAGGAACGACGATAAGAATGAAGGCTTTTTCACGTGGGCAATCGTCTTTGGACAACACTTCTAGGGACTTAACCACCCTGTAAGAACTTCCTCTCGGTAGTTTCCCCCCGTATGCCTGTGATAAATTCGCCCCATGAAAAAGTCATTATTTTTAGTGTGTCTCATTACCCTCAGCTCATCCGTTTTTGCCGAAGAATATTCGCCGGACCGAGCGGATCGCCCGGAACCGATTGGATTTTACTCTGATGGTTCACTGAAAAACGGTGCTCGTCTTCCTGATGAAGGCCCGGGTTTCATGAAGCTCTTCCTTGAAAGAAACCGCAACTACGGCACTAACGAGATTCTCGATCTCATCACAAAAACCACTGCAGCGATGGACAAGAAATTTCCAAACACTGACCGCCTTCAGGTCGGTGACGTTGCCAAAGAAGGCGGAGGACTCATGAGTGACCTCCACGCTTCTCACCAGAATGGTCTTGATGTCGACGTAACTTATTACCGCCGGAACAAAGTCGAGCAGGACATCAATCACACTGACGGATTTTCCGAAGTGATGGTGATCAAGGACACAAAGATTTCAAAAAACTTTGATACCGGAAGAGTCTGGGAATTCCTGAAGAAGCTTCATGAGAACGGACGCGTTCAGCGCATTTTCATGGATCCGGTGATCAAGAAAGAGCTTTGCCGTTACGCTACTCTTCTGAATGAAACAAAACAGTATACAGAAGTTCTGAGAAGCCTGCGTCCTTATGTGGGACACCAGGATCACATGCACATCCGCCTTCGTTGTCCGCCCGACGCCAAAGAGTGTCGTGCGCAGGAAGAAGTCCCACCGGGAACTGGTTGCGGCGGAAGAAGATAATCAATCACTCGAGAAGAGAAATTTTCTGCTTGAGCTTTCTGATTCCTGCCCAGGGATCTTTGCGCCTTAAAATTTTCTCCGCATCCGCCATCGTAAATTCATCCGGTGATGTTTTCCTGAGCTCCTTCCAGGAAACCGGAACTGCCAGTGTCGCGCGCTCTTTCGCTCTCACGCTATAGGGCGCAATCGCCGTGTGCCCACGGGTGTTCCGCAGGAAATCGATGAAAATCTTTTTCTTCCTTTTTGCCGGCGACATCGAAGTCGTATAAAGCGAAGGATGATCTTCTTCCAGTGAGCGCGCGATCGTCAGGGCAACACCTTTTACTTCGTCCCAGGAATAGAGAGGCGCGATCGGAACGTGAATATGATACCCCTTCCCTCCTGACGTCATCACAAAACTTTCAAGATCAATCTCGAGGAGCCGCTCCCGCAATTGCTCGGCACAGTCATGGATCGCAGACAGCGGAACTCCTTCGCCGGCATCCAGATCAAAAATCATCCGGTCGGGAGTTTCCAGATGAGGGATCGTTGTTCCCCAGAGGTGAAACTCGATTGTCCCCAGATCCACACAGCTTTGAATCCCGGCCGCCGTCGAGAAACTCATGAGAAAATGCCCATTGGGTTTCAGCGTGGTCTTCACGTTCTTCATCGATCTTGATTCTGATCTTCGGAGATAATAGCAACGTCCGTTGGGCCCACCATGACAGATGTAGAGATTCAACGGGCGCTCTTTCAATTCAGGGAGAAGGAGTGGAGAAACTTTTTTGTAATATGCACGCAGAAGCTCACGATCAAACTCATCCCGCGTAACTTCAGCCGTTTCCTTGTCGGGACGCAGACGCATGAAAGAGGAATGACGAAGGCCTTCGTTGGTTTTTCCGAGGAAATTAACTTCTGCAATGAGTTTTGGTTTCAACCACACGATGTTTTTATATTTCAGCTCTTCATTCACCGTCGGAGTTTTTGTCTCAAGCCCTTTGAAGGCCCGCGCGAGCTCTTCCTTGGTCTTCTGTGAGAAGCCCGTTCCCACTTTCCCTTCGTACCGAAGCTTGCCGTTGTGCAAGCTTCCGAGAAGAAGCGATCCAATGGGGTGATTGGTGCCGGTGCGGTAACCGATGATAATAAACTCATCACTTTGTCCGCACTTGGTTTTCAGCCAGTACTTGGATCTTGTTCCCGAATAAGTGGCGTGAATATTTTTAGAGATAATTCCTTCGAGTCCCAGATGGCACATCTTCTGATAAAGCGCCTGCGGATCATCCGTTTCAAAGTGTTCGCTGTAACGAAAGTCCTTTGCCTTGATTTTTTTCATGACTTCTTCGAGCTTGTTCTTCCGTTCGAGAAGATTTTTTCCGCGAAAGTCTTTCCCATCGAGATAGAGAAGATCAAAGGCATAGAAGACGAGACCACGCACGCCAAGCTTCGGTTTAAAGCGTCCCAAAGCATTTTGAAGCTTGTTGAAGTCGGGAATGCCCTGTGCATTCAGGGCGACGATTTCACCATCGAGAACAAGAGACTTGAATGGAAATTTTTTTACTTCGCTTGCGAGTTCAGCGTAGGCCTTGGTCCAGTCGTTACCGTTTCTCGTGATGAAGCGCACGCGGTCACCGGTCTTGAAAATCAAAGTACGATAACCGTCAAATTTTGCTTCGTGAACCCAATCCCCGCCTTCGGGCGGATGATCAACCAGTGTGGCAAGCTGCGGGAGAAAATCTTCTTCCTTCATCAGGAAAGATTTCCTGCAGGCCAGCTGCCACGAAGGAGCTTAGTCGGTTATCTGACCGCCGACCCAGGAGACTCGATGTTGATCATCTTCTCCGCGAATTCTTTGTGGCCCTCAGGCTGCTTCGACACGATCGCCGAAATTTTCTTTACGGTTTCGAACGTGTTCTGGAGACGGAGTTTTTCCACGCGCTCAATGTCACCTTCAAGAATTTTGATCCGCGAATCAGTGGCCTTGCCAGTCAGCAGCTCCTGCACGAGAACACCGCGATACTTGTATGACTCTGCCGAAAGTTCCTGAGCGCGGCTCTTGTTTAAGGCAAGAATGTCAGTGAGCTCTTTTTTCTGAACATCAGAGAGGGTCTTTGAATTATTGATGAGATCATGAATGGACGTGCCAAGAGTCTGGGAGTCTTTCACCTGAGTTTGTGAAGCTTCCTGCTCGATTTCCTTTTTTTCTTTCTTGTGAGTGGAACAGGAAACGAGAACGAACATGAGAACGATAAGACTGATACGCATAAGGACTCCTTCTTTCTCTCTATTCTAGAACGAAAATGACGTCTGGTCAGCGTTCTCGTCAAACTTTTCGGGAATTCGGACCGTGCCGCCGAGAGAAGTCGCCATTTTCCTCAGGACATTCAAGCACATCTCCTCCTCCTCATATAAAAAGAAATAAAAATTTTTGATCCCGTGCCCCCGGTATTCCCTCAACCGGTACACCCACATCGCCAGTCGCTCTTCATCCGCGCCCATAGTGCCCTTCCCCTTGAATCGCACCATGAGATGGTCTCCTCCGAGTAGTTTTTCCGGATGAATCCCGCTAAGCGCAGGATCATCTTCAATGAGAATGTTCATCGGAGTTTCCCGGAGACCATTTGCCAGCGCATACAAACATTCCGTTTTTTTAAACCAATCCATGTGCGTGAGATGAACCGCGAAGCGCTTATCCTTCGGGCACCGCCGGGCAAATCTCACGACGGTTTGCCAGCTCTCCGGCGCCATGGTTTCCGGAAGCCTCAGGACAATGGGCCCGAGATGCGGGCCCAGGCGCCCGATGGCGGCAAGGAACTCGCGCATATCGTGATAATTATCGCCAAGAGGAAACTCGTGGCTCACTCTCCGGGGAATGAGCGGACAAAATCTGAATTCCGCATTCGCTTCCTCAGCTATTTCTCTGAGATTGTCCATGTCACTGTCATAGGGAAGATCGGTGAAGGTCTGATGAAGCTCGACGGCATCAAACTGAGCGGCGTAGTGAAAAAGAAATTCATCAATCGGACAGCGATGATCATAAAGCGTTCCCTTTAAAAGTGCCGACTCCCAGGTGGGAAGCCCGAAATGCACGTTGAGTCCTTCACTCATAGTTCCACCTTTAAAAGATCGTTCCAGTCCGTAGTGAAGTGCCGCGAGCGATACGCATGAATGGTTTTCCATGGCTGCTCGGTTCCGCACGCACCACTCTTCACCGTGTGCGGCCCGTATTTTTTGTTGATGAGGTCAACCACGTTGTTGAGTTTCTCGTTATCACTCGGGTCTTCGGTAAAGAGATCCATCTGGCACTCGTTCTTCGGCACGATGTGATTGAGAAGAATCCCGCCCTTCTTGTAGCCATAACCGGGACGATAGATGTGATCAAGCACCGCGTGCGCACCTTCGATGAGTTTCAGCACATCGGACGTTCCGGTGCTGAAAGTAATCGAATCGACGCCGTAATACTGCGGCCCGGGCTTAAAGGGATTGGTGTGAATGAAAGCAGTGAGACTGTAGCAGACACTTTTCTGCGCACGCAGTTTGAGTGAAGCATTCGTCACAAACTGCGCGAGCGCTTCGCGGAGTTCTTGTTTTGAATACACGTCGTAACCGAAGCTTCGCGAGTTTCCGGTGTTCTTCTTGTCCTCGGGTGCTTCAATCGAAAGACAATTGATCCCGCGAAGTTCGTCCTGGATCTCGCGACCCACCTTGGTGAGATGCTTCTGGATGATCTGCTCATCGGGAAAGCGCTTGAGTTCAAGTGCGGTCTTCACGTTGAAGATAGAAAGTTTACTCGCCGAACGCACACCAATGCCCCAGAGGTCGCGCACGGGAAAGTCTTTCAGCACGCGATCGATCTGGCCTTCAGTGAGAAGCGTGCATACGCCGTCATTTTTCTTCGAGAGTTTGTTGGCGACCTTGGCGAGGACTTTGGTCTGCGAGATCCCCACACCCACCGGCATTCCAACTTTCCGGAAAATTTCCGCGCGCACACGGCGTCCCCAGCTTTCAAAATCAAAGTTCTCATCACCCTCAATCTCCACAAAGGCTTCATCAATGGAATACACTTCCACCTTCGGAGAAAATTCGCGCAGAACATTCATCACGCGCTTACTGATGTCATCATAGAGCGTGTAGTTG
This sequence comes from Bacteriovoracaceae bacterium, assembly GCA_045805035.1. Classification (GTDB taxonomy): domain Bacteria; phylum Bdellovibrionota; class Bacteriovoracia; order Bacteriovoracales; family Bacteriovoracaceae; genus Peredibacter. The sequence continues at coordinate 15,600 of JBJMLZ010000213.1, read as the reverse complement.
GAGGAAAAGACCGCCACGTTATGCTTCTTCACGCGGTCGCGCACCTTGAAGAAGGCCTCGCACATTTGTCCGAAGCCCAGCGCCTTCGCTTCCTTGGTGAAGGCGATCGCAGCGCCATCGTTGTTGGAAAGAACGATCACGGGTTTATTCCGGAGATCCGGCCGGAAAATTTTTTCGCACGAGCAGTAGAAAGAATTGCAGTCGACGAGTGCCACCATTTTCATGAAACCTCCCGCACCAGAGCACGCACCATGCCCCAGATGAAGTCGCCATTCTCAGGATCATTGTTCTGGATGAGTTCCTCACTCACGCGCTCGACTGCGAACTTCCCCTTTCTCACCACCAGCGCGAGCTTTTCTTTTTCGTGAGGAAGATTGCGATCAACCACCAGGAGGTCACCGGGAAGAAGGCCCTCGCGTTTTTTCTTCCCCGACACTTTGATCAGGAAGGAGCTTTTGCGATCGGAGAAGATTTTTTCATCGATGGAAAAGTCATCGCTCATAAGCTCAATATACGTACATTTTCCGTACATGCAAGACGGGGCTTGACTTTCCGTATATTTTCCGTAAAATTAGTCCCATGCGAATCTACTCCGGTGCCACCATCAAGGAAGAGCTGCTTACGGGATTTCAAAGCCCCTGCTCGGAGTTCGCGGAAAAACCCCTCTCCTTCGACGAGCGCTATGGCCTCGGTGATCCCGGCATCAAGCTTTTAAAGGTGGAAAGTGACTTCCCGAAACTCGGAGTCATGAAAGGCGATCATGTCCTGGTGGATCTCGCCAAAAAGCCCGGGCCCGCGAGTCTCGTGGTGACTTTCATGGATGAAGAAGTTCGTCTGTTTCAGGGGAATAAGTTGACCAATCTGGATGATCTTGTTTGCGGGGTCGTCACCGCCATCATCCGCGATTTCTACGCCGGCGGATAGGTGACTTCGCCATGATCGAAATGCGCAAATGGCGTCGGTGAATGCTCCGTGGTTTTTTTCTCCGTGAAAATGTCCAGCACCGTCCACCCATGCGCGATCGCAGAATCCGAAACCAGTGAGCGATGACAACGCCAAGGTACGGCCTCGGAGCACATGATCGCGGTTCGCTTCCCCCGCGCGAGTTTAAAAAGTTCATTCATCGCTTTCCGAAAATCTTCCGTTTGCATGTAATCGGCGTAACCGCGAAACTGCGGACTTCTCCAGGCATCATTATCGTGAGAGTTTTTATCCGGACGCCGGCGTCCACCGAGAGTCACCATGTGAACGTACTCGATGCGATTGCGCCGGAGATTTCTTCTTAATCGGGATTTTCCGAACTGCGGGCAATAGCGGGATCCGGGATAATGGCGGACATCCACGAGAAGTTCGATGTCGTTTGCTTTCAGCATGCGCACGAATTCGCGCGTGGTATGTGTGGAATGGCCGATGGTAAAGAGAGTCTTCTTCCTTGCCATCAGACCATTGTGAAAAATTAGTCAGCGAAAGTGAAGACGCCCTCGATCGCGTAATGGTCAGAGGCGTTGCAGAGCTTCCCCTTGTACTCATAACTGATCGGACGCACGCTGATGCTTGAGTCCTTCAGCTGAGTATCCTTGTCGACCCACATGTGATCGATCCATTCTTTATCAGCAGTCGGCTTTTTGTAGCAATCAATCACGTTCGTGTGATCGTAAGCACCCGTGAGCTGAGTGGCGTTCATCCCCATGATCTCAAGACCCTTGGGAAATTCCGGCTCGGTCACGTCGGTGTTCAAGTCACCGATAAAAAATTGCGGCACACCTTTCTTTTTATTTTTATCCAGCATCGCTTTCACTTGCTTCATCTGCTCGAGACGAATCGGACCCGCATCTTCTTTTGACTGAAGGTGGGTGGAAGCGATCTGAATTTTTCTTCCGGAAGGAAGAACGGATTCAATCAGCACCGCACCTTTGGCGGCCATGCAGTCAGAGGCCTCACAATTTTTTTTGTAATAAACTTTATCAATCACTTTGAAAGCGTGCTTACTGAGGACAAATACGCCTGAACCAAAATACGGCACGAGAATTCTGTAATTGCCGAGATAGTACTGGTGAGGATATTCGCTCTTCAAAATCTTTCCGACCTTGTCACGAAACGAACCCGTGAAGGCCTCTTCCATAAAGACAAAATCATAATCTTCGCCCTTCAGTGCTTCGGCGATGACAGGTGTTCTGATTTTCTGGTTTGAGTCTTTGATCGGCCACGGAAGCATGTAGGTGTTCCAGTTGAGCACACGCAGATCTGCCGCCTGCGCGACGGACATGGTGAGTGTAAAGAGGATCACTAATTTCGTAATCAAGGGGACCTCCGTGTCTTATATGGGAACTTATCCGTTGTTCCCGTCTAAATTTTAGAACGCGGGCCGGGGCCACTTTGGGGGTGGAGGATTTTTCCCCGTAAGGACTACAGGGCACGACCCAACCTATGAAAAGTTCGGGGTGAGAAAAGATTTAGGTGAAAGTCCTAAAGTGTGGCATGGCCTCTTTACCAGAGGCCCTCTTTTTTCAGGAGTTCAGTCATCATGGCCTTCGCCCGAGGGCCGCCATGGGGATGTGACTTATCGTGAGGAGTATCTCTCAAGTTTAAGACCGCAATGTATTCTTTATCACCTTTTTCCAGATGAGCGATGAACCAACCGAGCTGAGTTTTTCTTTCTTCATCAACCCAATTCGAGCCGGTCTTTCCGGAGAATTCAAACCCAGAAGGAGTCTTTTCCAGGAACGTAAGTTTTTGCGTGAGTTCCATCGAGCGCGCGGAAACCGGCAGCGATTCATTCCAAAGAGACTCCATGAATCTCACCTGCTCCATCGGCGAAATTTTGAGAGATGGTCTTCCGGTCCACGGACTTTCTAGCCAGGCCTGTGTGATTCCCCCGGAAAGATCTTCATTCCCGTAGTGGAAGTCACGAAGATATTTTTGCAGGCGTTCCTTTCCGATTTTCGGCGTGAGCTTTTGCGAGAACCACACCACCGAGTACCTCATCCACGTCACCGGAGTTTGATCCTTGTCCCAGTTATGCATTTCCTTGTGAACTGTTCCATCCCACTTCACGACCTCATTCTGGTCCTTGAGAACTCCGGAATCAAATGCCATGACTGCCAGAGGAACCTTGAAAGTTGAACAGGCGACGACCCGCTCCTGACAACTTGCCCCCTCTTCGCGGAGAAACGTTTTCGTCTTCATGTCATACAGGAGAAAACAACCTTTCTTGGCGGAAAACTCATCTTTCTGGATGGAAGCACAGCCGGCAAGAAGCAGGAAAATCAAAAGACCTTTCATGAGCTCTCCTCAATTTGATGAAGTCGTGATTATCTTTTCATATGCGTTCGATACTGACAGCAAAAGATTTTCACAAAAGGCCCTGGAAAAATGGCCGCGGCTCGACCTTAGAACTCCTGAAAAATCCTGCCGACTCCGGAGACGATTTTCTTTTTCGTCTGTCCCAGGCGGATCTCAATGAGTCAGGCCCCTTCTCACACTTTCCCGGCATAGACAGAATTCTCGTTGTCACAGAAGGAAAAGAAATTAAGCTCAATGACGTGAAGCTTCCCCTGTGGCAGGCCTTTTCGTTTCGGGGAGAAGAGGATATTCACGCTGAGATCACCTCTCCGGGGAAAGACTTTAATCTCATGCTGAGAAGAGGCAAAATGAAAGGTTCCGTAACGATCGCAAAAGGATCCTGCCAACTCAAAGCAGACGCAGACTTCTTCGCGGCCCTTACTTTTTCTCCGCTCTCACTTTACGTCGTCGAAAAAGAACGTGGCACATTTCTCAACATAGACTCTCCGGAAAATTTTCTTATCATCAGGATTGATTACGTATGATCACCGTTCACCATCTGGAAAACTCCCGCTCACAGCGCGTCCTCTGGACACTTGAGGAACTCAATGTTCCTTACGAGATCAAATTTTATAAGCGTGATCCGGTGACCCTGCTCGCTCCTCCGGAACTCAAAGCGATTCATCCCCTGGGAAAATCTCCGGTGATCTCGGACGGGTCAAGAGTGATTGCGGAATCCGGTCTCATTCTCGATTATCTGGTTACCCGCTACGGCCAGGGGAAACTCCGGCCTCAGAATGAAGATGATCTTCTCCGCTATCAGTACTGGCTTCACTATGCGGAAGGATCGTTCATGACTCCGATGATTGTGAAGCTGGTGTTCAAACGCGTAGAGACGGGCCCGATGCCGTTCTTTGTGAAACCCGTAGCGAAGAAAATTTCGCAAACCGTGAATGAAAACTGGACTGATCGGGAGATCAAGGTTCATCTGGATTACCTGGAAACCGAGATCGCGCGCACAGGATGGTTTGCAGGAGCGCAATTCACTGCCGCAGACATCATGATGACGTATCCGGTTCAGGCCGCTGCGGAATCAGGGATGCTCTTTGGAAAACCAAATCTGGAAGATTTTTTAAGAAGAGTGACCGCGAGAGCTTCTTATAAAAAAGCGATTGAGCGCGGAGGTCCTTTCAGCGTGAATCCCTCAGGTCACGGGTAAGTCGACCTTAAACGTCGCGCCTTTTCCGAGCGCACTTTCGACAATGATTTTTCCCTGATGGGCATCTACGATGAGCTTACTGATGTAAAGACCAAGGCCCAGACCTTGGGTACCGTTTCCTTTATTCACCCGCATGTAACGCTCGAAGATTTTCTGATGATCTTCGGGTGCAATTCCCCTTCCCTCATCCTGAACTGTAATACACGCGCGCTTACCGCAGCTCTCGAGCTTGATTTTCACCGGCGAGCCGGCGCCGTACTTGATGGCATTCATAATAAGATTGGTAAGGACTTGCTCAATTCCATATGCGCTGCAATTGCCTTTCACCATCGGCTGGATTTCAAGCTGAAGCGAACAACGCGTGTAAGCGACAAGGCCGCTCAGATCTGCCGCGACATCTCTCACGAGTGAAGAAATGTCTGTTTCTTTTTTCTCCATCACAAGATTTCCTGACTCGATCTTTGCGACATTCAGAAGCGAGTCCACCATCGCCCCCATTTTTTTCGACTGTCTTTCCAGAACCGCGATCGCCTCGGGGGCCAGTTCAAGATGACTTTTATCGGAAAGAAGTTCTTTCAGGTAATGAAGTGAAACTTCAAAGCTCGTGAGTGGGGTGCGAAGTTCATGAGACGCGATGGAAATAAAGTCCGTGCGGATTCTGAGTGCCTCATCTTTTTCTGCTCCGAGTGCGGCAAAGTAGAGACCCGAGATTGCCACTGCACCGAGGAAAGTCTGCAGGTGAAAAAGATTATCCGCGAGATTTTTATGCTGATAATGCCCGTAACCCATGAGTGTGCATGTCACTGCAATCGTAAATAGTGTGAGCACCACGAAAGTATTTGCGGGTTGGCCGAAACGCAGAGTGGTCCAGATCAGAAAGATGAAGATCCAGTAGGTACGAACATAGTGATACAACTCAGGCGAATATAACGGACCGAAAATCGCAAGACAGAGCGCCACAATACAGCCAAGGAGAATGCCACCTTCGAACATACGTTTGAAGGGAGCAAAAATGCGCGGAGGATTTTTCCACACGATAAGGAATGAACCGATCACCATCGCGCTGATGGAATTACCGGCAAACCAGACTGCCCATGTGCGAAGAAAACTTTCATTGAGACTTCCGGCGAGCGCGAGACTTGTGACACCAACGGTAGCACTCACAACCGGACCTACGAGTGCACCTGAGAAAAGAAATGATGTTACTTCACGCACTTTTTCAAGTCGCGAACCCGGCCCGCAAAAGCGAAGAAAGAGTGAGACACCGATGATTGCTTCAAGTGTGTTTCCGACGGACATCCCCAGCGCCACTCCGAAATTTTTCCCGATCCAATAGTTGGTGACCAATGCTCCGACCGCAACCACGGGCCACAAACGCAAACCCCAGAGGTAAAGAATCGCTAAAGAAAGGCCGGTCGGGACCCACAGAAGAGTCGCATAGTTATTGACCGCGGAAAGCTTGAGGCCCGCGACCGCAGTAACTACGTAGAGGAGAAAAAAGACGATGCCTTTCATTTGTTCCATTTTATTGGAACACTCCGCGGATGAACAGGGGAATCCTACCAAACGAATTGTCCGGAATTTGTCAGGTGACCAGAGACTAGACGGCCAAATCGAATGAATTGCATAAACGCCTGGCCTGCCGATTGCTGAGTAAAAGGCATGGTATTGCACCTGATTTTTGCTTTTGTTCTCGTTCCGGGAGTTTCCTTTGCAGGATCCTGGGCGATTTCCAACCCCAAAGGGGCGACTCCGCCCTATGAGATGACGTCGCAGGAAGAGTCCCGCTTGAAGGCCCTGGGACTTTCGGCTGCCGAACTTTTTGATAAGCTACAGGCCACGCGTCCCGATCACTTGAAGCGCCTTCAGCACCACAAAATTCACGGATGTCTCAAAGGAAAACTAGCAGTCTCATCAAGGCTCAAGGAAAATTTCGAAACACCGGTCTTCAAAAAGGGCGCGATCCACGATGTATGGGCGCGTTTCTCCAACATCAACAAGGATGACGACAGCGAGCGTGACCTTCACGGCATGGCGGTTCGTGTGCTCGATCCTTCAAGAAAAAATGGCGAACTCACAGGTCAGGACTTTCTCGGTAACGATACGCCGAAACACTTTGTCCGCACGCCTGAAGAACTTATGGATTTTCTCCACTTCATGAGCGGCAACCGCTTGCCGACCCCGGACCGTCTGAGTCTTTTTGCCAACGCCGCACTTCAGTCCCACACCCGTCACAGTCTTCTGGAAGATTCGTATCACAGTCGTACGCACTTTCGTTTCGGCACTCATAATATCCGCTATGGATTTTTTCCATGCTCGGTCCGCGATTACTCCGCAGTCCCTCTCTTTAAAAATCATCTTTCCAAAAACCTTCGTGAAGAAGCCAGAAAAGGTGTTTGTTTTGACTTTAAGATCCAGGTTCATGACGACCGGATCGATCCTCCGATCAATGACTATACTCAGGTCTGGAATTCACCTTATCAGTCAGTGGCAAGACTGACGTTTCCGCCGCAGGATGTTCGCGCAAACTCCTCCACCTGTGAGAATCTGAGCTTCGATTCATGGAGAACCTTGCCAGAGCATCGTCCGCTTGGTTTCCTGAACAAGGCACGCTGGTACATCTACAAGACCAGCAGAGTGAAAGGAAGCAATGAAGATGTTCGCGCTCAAAGAAAATAACACCACCGTCAGGACCGAAATTCTAGCCGGCCTCACCACATTCACCGCGATGGTTTACATTCTTGTCGTGAATCCCGCGATCCTCTCTGTTTCCGGTATGCCTGCTGAAGCAGTTCTTGGTGCCACGATTTTTTCTTCTGCGATCATGACTCTCTCCATGGCGTTCTTTACGAATCTTCCCGTGGCACTTGCTCCGGGCATGGGCCTCAATGCTTTTTTCACCTACACCCTTTGCATGGGTGTCGGCATGAGTTGGGAAGCCGCACTCGGACTCGTGTTTTACAGCGGTGTTCTTTTTCTCATCATGACTCTGACTGGCCTTCGCCGGAAACTTCTCAATCTCATTCCGGAAACTGTCCGTCACGGTCTCACTGTCGGCATCGGCCTTTTTATCACACTCATCGGATTGAAAAATGCGGGCATCATTGTCGCTCACCCCGCGACTCTCATCACTCTCGGAAACGTGAAGGACACGCAGACGTGGGTGATTCTCGGAGGCATTCTTCTTGCCGGCTACTTTCATCTCCGGAGAATTTCGGCAGGTCTTCTTCTTTCGATACTTTTTATCAGCGTGTGTCTCGTTCTTCTTGGCAAGGCCCCGTTACCGGAAAAAGTATTTTCTCTTCCTCCTGCAATGTCCCCGACTTTTTTTAAGCTCGATCTCGCCTATTTCTGGCAGCATCCCTGGCAGTGCCTTCCCCTGGTCCTTTCACTTTTTCTCGTCGATCTTTTTGATAACCTAGGCACTTTGCTGGCGGTCTGCTCCCGCGCAAAACTCGTTGATGAAAAAGGCGAAATCAGAAACATTGATCGCGCGCTGAAGGCGGACGCATTTGCGGCAATGATGGGGTCGTGCCTTGGAACTTCTTCGGTCACCAGTTACATTGAATCAGCGGCAGGAGTTGAGCAAGGGGGCCGCACGGGTCTCACGAGTGTTACCGTTGCACTCTGTTTTCTTCTTTCACTTTTTCTTGCGCCGGTGTTTCTCGCCATTCCCCTTGCCGCAACAACGCCCGCACTTGTTCTCGTGGGCTTTTTCATGATCAGCGAAATCACGCGGGTTGATTTCAGTAAAATCGAGACCGCCCTTCCTGCCTTCATCACCATGATCATGATTCCGTTTACTTTCAGCATCGCCGAGGGTCTCGCCATGGGTCTTGTGACCTATTTTATTTTCCGTCTGTTGCGCCGTCCTTGACGATCAGCTGACGGCAATAGTTGAATGAACCTATGCGCGCTCTTCTCCTCTTCGCCATTCTGACTTCGACCGCCTTTGCCTGTGAAACCGGTGAAGTCATGGTGACTTCGTCAAATCTCCCGTATGTCTGCGATCAGAGTCTGGAAAATGGCTGGCGCGATCCGCGCGGTGTGGTTTGGGGACAGATCTCGACTACAGATTGCGAATCCATCGGCGCGCGCGTTCCTACTGCAAAAGAACTGAAGATTCATAACGAAGAGCTCGGTGTTTCGGAATCCGGCGAGCGTTGTGTGAAGTCAGTGATTCATCACTACTTCAAATTCCCGCGCACACCAGCACTTCCTTACGAAGCCTCTGAGCTTGATTTCTATCGCGAAGAAGATCTCTACGGTGAATTCTCAAACTTCGGTGGTTTTCCGGTTTTCATGGATGGCGAATGGTTTGCGACCAGCGAGCATTACTACCAGACTCAGAAGTACGAGACCGAAGAACTGCGCGACTGGGTTCACTACGCTCCGTCACCGATGGAAGCTGCCAATCGCGGACGGGATTCGCACCACCGGATTCGCGATGACTGGGATGATGTGAAAGACGGCATCATGGAAAAAGTTCTCTTCGAAAAATACACTCGCCATCCCGAACTGAAAGAACTTCTTCTTTCCACCGGAAGCGCTCACCTTTACGAGCACACCACCAACGACTGTTATTGGGCCGACTGTGGAGATCGCTCTGGAAAAAATCATCTCGGCGAACTCCTGATGAAAGTCCGGGATTCGATAAGATAGCTTACCCACGGGAAAGATCATCTCCGCGGAACTCCACACTTTTTCAATATTCCTCCATTACCCTTCTGCCAATCTGATAAAATCAGGCCTACACGCACGTTAAGCTGAAAGTTGAACGTTTGATACGTAGGCTTATTTACTCAAAGGATTTGGGTATGAAAGCTTTGAAGTCTCTTGGAATTTCTTTTCTCATCACTCTTCTCACAAGTTGTAATTCTTCCAACTCGGGTTCTTCGAACAACGCAGTTACGACGAATTTTGCGATCACAGGTTCCGGAATGAATGCCACCGTTTCTACTTCGTGGTTCTTTCCATCTGCCTACGCGCTCACTCCACCACCGCTCATGGATTCCAATCTCGCCAACGTCGATCTCCTTGAGGCCTGGATCGTGGTGAAGCATGTTCACTTTTTCCGGAGCTCGGATCCGAATGCCCAATCAACATCTGCCGATCATTATCAGGGGCCATTCTTCGTTGATCTTCTCGACGGAACTCCGGAACCCTTCGGACAAATCCGTCTCTACACTGACGGCCTTCGTCGCGTGAAGATGCTTCTTCACAAAGCAACCTCTCTTCCTTCCGGAGTACCAGCGGCACTGAATGGAAACAGCATGTATTTTCGCGGTCAGGTGAATGGTTTTGCGTTCACTTACTCAAGTGATGATACGACGGATTTCCAGGTTTACGGCGCGAATGCAGTTTATCCGGAAAATGGAAAGTCACTGATGATGACAATCCGGATCGCGGATCTCTTTAAGAAAATTGATCTCTCCGCAATCACTGCGGATACTGATATCTCCGCTTCGAACAGAGTGAATGCCTTTGATCCGTGTCCCCAGATTTTTCCCGGGGCCACGAATCTTTATACATGTTTTCGTCAGGGGATGAACAAGGAAGCGAAGTTCGGTAAGGACGATGGTGATGACGATCTCGACGATAGCGAGACCGTTCACGATTAATTACACGCCTTTTTCGAGCATGACTGCGACCTGAGTTCCACCGGCGCTCACATTCACTTTGATACTTTTGCTGGTCGCGCGGCACATGAGCCCGCCGATCTCAAAGTGATTGAACTTTCCGTTTTCCCAGTCGTATTGAACGAAGACACCAAGATCACCGATGGCCTTCCTTCTATGAGAAAGAATTCCGTTCACGTGAACGACATTGAGACGTGTTTTCTTCTGAACGATCCATTCATGGTATTTCTTCTCTGGCATCGATTTAATGAGCTTGAGCATCTGCTGATCGCCGAACACCTGCTGTCCACCGAAACCGTCAGTATGCTTGATGACGTAACGATCAGGATGCGCCAGAACCTTGTCGACATTCCCCTTGAGCTGAAACGCAGGGAGAATGGAATCACTGAGCTTATCTGCACTTCCGAGGAATCTCTTACGAAGTTCCTCATCGGCGAGCATAACCAGCACACTCTTCGTAGCAATCAGACCCGTTACCAGAGGACCGTATTGCGGGGTCTTTGAGGCAACCATTTTTTTATAGAGTTCCTTGTCACGCTTAAGATCTTTCAGCGTGTAAGCAAAGCTCATGTTCATGGCATCTGGTTTGAGCTTTTTGCCAACCAGGAGCTTTCCATTCGGGAATGAGAAAGGGAGTTCTTCCAGAAGCGGAAAGTGCTTTTTATTCACCTTCTGCTTGTACTGAGTGGGAGAAATAAGATGGAGATGACTTCCCATTCTGTCTGAAGTCATTTTCAGATACTGCTCATCCCAGTTGTAACAACCGTGCTGGAGACGAACGATGTGTTTTCCCAGACGATTCATGTTTCGCACTTCGGCCGCTGCTGTATCAAGCGCCCTCACGTGCTTTTTAAGTTCAGGCATGTGAGTGAGAAGCGTATTCTGAAAATAAGATGAGCGGGCAAGACCATCGAATCCGATTTCGTTTACTTCGAGAAGTTGCGGAGGGTGATTGGCATCGGGTTTACCAACGACCGCCATATCAAAGCGGAAGCTTCCCACCATGCGCTTTTTACGATGCTTAAGAACTCCGATCTCATCGATGAGAAAATCTCTCACCGGACCTTCGGGCACAATTGCCTTCACTTCTTCTTCCGGAAGCGAAATCACTTTCATGAGAAATGTAGTGATGTCCTTACAGGTCTTCTCGATGACCGGAAGATACGATTCAGGGATCAGGCGGGGAATGATGGAAAAATCATCGTGATGAATTCCTTCAAGGCCCTCATTGTCTGAATCGACGAACGTATTCCAGATGTTAATTTTGTGATCCGGATTATCGTAACTTTTCAGGATAGAGTGAGGACGACGGGACGAATTTTCGTGGAAGTTTTTCTTTAAATTCATAGGAAGGATTATAAGGTCTGGGTTGAGTTTCCCGAAGGGGAATTTGCCCGAGTAATCCGTTCGGTTTTACGGTTCAAAGTACCGAAACTCGCAGCCAAAGAGTTTTGCCTGCTCTTCATCCGTCCAGCGATCCCCGAGGTGGAGATGGGACTGAGGGCCGATAGCGTATTTTTCAGAGAGAAGTTTCGAGATCTTCACATGTGGCTTCAGTTCACCCGTCTCGGTCAGACAGTTGATAGGAGTTCCGAGTTCCCAGAGTCCAAGGCGGAGAAGCTTTTCTGCAGCACCATGATCAGAAAGAAAAAAGATTTTCGTTCCTTTCGCCTTCAATTCACCGATCCATTTTTTTACATCAGGATCAACCAGCGACTCATCCATCATCCCGGTGAGAAATTCTTCGAAGAACTTCACATCTTCGGCAAGCGCAGGAACTCCGTCCCCTTTTCTGCGGGTCTCCCAGGTTTTCTTGATATTGTAAAATCGCGAGGCCCTCATGGGCGTGAGAAAGAAATTTTTCCACCATCTCATCTGGATCTTCCGGATAGGATAAACCGTTCCGTCGATGTCAAAAGACACGCTTTGAAAGTGGCGCGTGTCCAGAAGCTTACGAATCTCAGCGAGCGATGATTTTTTCATAGAGCGGCAGTACCTTGAACTGCGATTCCCAATGATCTTCCTTGCCCATCAGGCGAGCAAGCTCCCGCTCCGTAAGTCCAACCACCTTCAGGGGCATAAGTCGTCCCGACTCTACTTTGGAAGCGTATTCAGAATTGATCCGTGAAAGTTCTTCCTGTGCGGCATTCTCCACTTCCAGCGTAGGCCATTGAATGCCAATCACCGCCAGCTCATATCCCATATTTCCATTACGAGAAACCGGATAAAGGCATATAGAGTAACGTGCGAGTTCAGGAAATTTATTCGTGAGAAACTTTGAAAGTTCCTGAACCTGTTCTTCGGTGAGTTTTTCCCCCGTAAGGGATGACGTCATGCCTTTTCTGCGGAGGAAGGAAAGCGAAGGAATGCCTTCGATGATTTCATCCACGTGGAAAAGATCCTGAGTGGAATAGCGGCGAAGTCCCCACTCGTCACTCACAATGAGTTCGTAAGTTTTCCCCTGACCAAGTTCAAAAGGACTCAGGACTCGTCCGGTTTCAGTTTCATGAAACTCGGGATACATCCCTTTCATCAGCGGCAGATAATGAACTTTTCCATCAATCCGGTGCGGAAGCGTTTCAATGCTCTCAGTACTCATGGAATACATCGACAAGAAAGTGATTCCAGGAAGCGCAGCTTTTAACTGGTCCAGAAATGGTTTTACATATCCGCCATCCCACGTGATGACGGCCTTGAGCTCAGGAAGAAGTTCCTGCAGGCGAGGTGCCTTCTCACGAATGAGAAACGTCATGATCAGGCGTTCACCTTGAGTGTCACCCAGACGCGCGAGTCCCGGAGGAACATTTTTCAGGCGAACACGAACTTCCTTCCAGCGCGTTTCAAGTTCTCTCAGGAAAAACGTGAGTGTCGAAGGATTGGTGGCGTAAAGAAAGCGAGGTTGCGTGACAACAAGAACCATGATTCTCGCGGACAACTCTCCGATTTTTTCAATCAGTGCCTGCCCTTCCGCAGTATGAAGATATCGGTAAGGCGCCTGGAGAAGTTCCAAATAAGACGGAGACTTGTCCTCCCCCACCATCCCCGCGGTGAGAGATGCATCTTTTTTAAGAGAAGCGAACACGAAAAAAGTTTTCTGTCCGGGAATGTCCGAAGTGAGAGTGATCATGGAACGGAGGAAAACTTTTTGAAGCAAGCGCGTGCGTTTCTGGTCAAACGGAACGAGCTTCGGTTCGCGCGTGGTGCCCGATGTCTGGGCCATGTACTTCGCGCCCGTCATCTTATCGTAAGTTTCACGAAGCCTTTCCTTCTGACCCTCGAAAGTCGCCACTGGAAAAGTTCCGATGGCATTTTTGGCGTAGAAAAAAGCATAGCGCTTACGGAAAGAGCTACGCTCAAGGCGATTACTGAACGAGATGAACCTGGTCATCATCCGGAAGACGAACTGGAGGAGAGAACGAAAGAAATAATTGATCACACTATAATTTTGCCGTGAGACCCGCTAAAAAGTCACGCAGAAGAATTTGTGCCTCTTCATCGGTGACGGCGGCTGAATCATAGGTCAGTGTGAAGTCCGTGACCGGCCCGTTTGTCACCGCAAAGATTGCCCCGTTGTGGGCGGGCATGAGGTTGGAAATCCCTCTGACGGAATGAAGTTTGTTAAGAAAACCCTGACTGTTCGTGAGATGTGACAGAGAAACACTTCCCCAATCGGCCCAAGGCCTTCTGATCCACAGGTCATAGAGAAATCTTTGCCGCTTATTATGAATGTCAAAGTCTGCCGGTGGCAGCGCCACCTCACCGCTGGTCATCGCTTCCTGTTTCTGTTTCCGGATGTGAGCGAGGTTATCCGTGAGATTTCCTCCGCGGGGAGGATAAATCCGTAGCCGCGAGAGTCCATTCCCGAAACCCTTCCAGAAATTTCTCCGGACATTCACCGGCACCCAGACCGCTTTTCTTTTGTAAGGAAGCGCCTCAAGGAGACAAAAAAGCAAAAGATCATTCCAGGTGGGAAGGTTCACTTCGCCGTGATCAAGTGAAGCAAAGAGGAACTTCCTCTCCATCCCTTTCTTTCTCTTCGCCGGCCAGAGCTCGGAGTTCAGGAGATCCCGGTAGGGTGTATCTTTTTTTGGAGGGAAATTTTTAAGTTCAGGTTCGCCATCAACCACATCTTCACCGAACATCGCCTTGAGAAAAAGAAACATTGAGACGGCGTCGCCAAGAACATGGGACATCTTGAGTGCGATGAGATTTTCATTCCGGATGCGCGCGACTTCGACATGTAAGTGAGACGGAAGCGGAGTTTGCAGAAAATCTTCGAGTGTCGCAAGCTCTCTCACTATGACCGGATGAGTGGCGGTCTTCTGAAAAATTTTTTGGGCACGAGCGGGATCCGGTGAAGGAAGATTGGTCGCGTCGATTGCAATCAGGCAATCGGTTGAGCGAAGATCTCCATGTCCGATGGCAATCAGTTCATCGAGAAGCTGGAGCTTCATAAATATGACGGGTAAACGCCGGCCCTTTCTGCACGAACGGTTTCATCTGGAGCCAACCGAGCTGTGGATACATATTATGAGCGCGGTGAAGAGAGAGTCCGAGAGTGATCCAGTAAAGGAAATGGCCGTAGTAATCGTGCGAACGGATTTCCTGCGGGCCCACGTGGTGACCTTCGTGCGTTTTCACGGCGAAGGGATACCAGAGAAGAAATGAATTCAGAATCTGCGCGGGAACAAGTCCGTAAACCACACGTTCCCAACCCACGAAATGAATGATGGTGCCGAAGACTGCAGCGTAAACGATATAGGTAACAATCCATTCAACAAACACAATCTTCGTGAGAAGTCCGCGCTCATTCATCCACTGGACCCAGTAGTGAGGCATATAAAGTGCGCGACCAGGGAACTGCCACCAATGATCCATCTTCAAAAGCATGTCCGGATCTTTTCCTTCTTCGTTAGTAAAGGAATGATGATAGCGATGAGTAACTCTGAATTGAACGTTCGGTACGGCAATCGGAATGAAACTGATTCTTCCCCACCAGATGTTGGCCATCTTCGAGTTACCAAGAACTCCGTGCGAGCCTTCGTGTCCCATGACTCCGCAAAGAAAAAGAAGCCAGGTTCTAAAGGCGATATCAAGTACCCACCAGGCACCGGTCGGCTGCCAGAAATAAGTTGAAGTCGATACGATCAGGATCGCAACGATGATACAACGACTGATCTTTATGTTCCGAAGGCGGGCAGCTTTTTGACTCATGCAAGGAAGTGTAGTCGAAGTTCACACTCGCGGGGGTGGCGTTGTAAAAAGGTGAGACCCCGTAAGGCCCATAAACATACGTGGTAACCTCGCTCTTATGAAGACCTTCGGAGATGTTCAAAAGTCCGTGCCCAGGGCCCTCCTGGAGCTTTCCCCGCTCCGGGCGTGGTGGACTGTGGTACGGATTTTTGCCCTTCTTTCAGTTTGTTTATACCTCGAGACCCTCACTAATCAGCTCCTTTATCT
>JBJMLZ010000212.1:0-5377 GCA_045805035.1 Bacteriovoracaceae bacterium | reverse complement strand
TTTTCAAAGTTTCCGCGCGAATATTTGATCTCCATCGGAGTGAGACCCTTGAGTTGCGGCACCCGCGAGACGTCGCGCGAATCCACGCCAATAATTTCCCAGTCAGGATGTTCAGTGAGAATCAGGCGCGCGGTCATCTGCGCAAGTCCACCCGCGATCCCGATGAGGAGAATCTTCTTCGTCTCGCTCACGTGTTACCTTTTGTCCGGAACTCGCGGATCACGTATTTGGAGATCGGCTTCCGGAGATGATCAAAGAATGGGCGGCGGTTCTTGAGGCCATGAACAATCATCCTGCGGATGGTGTTCTCGATGTGGAAAACGTTTTCTTTTACTTCTTTTTCGGGCGTCTCTTCTTCAAAGTGAGAAGGGATCGAAATCTCTTCACCGATATAGATATCGATCGGAGAAGGAAGTGGAAAAAAGTTTGCAGTTAATGGCAGAGCGGGGACGTGAAGCATTTCTGCGATTTTTTTCGAGTGAAAGACAAAGGGAAACATTTCCTCCGCGCCGATCACACACACGGGAAGCACCGGAGTTTTTTTCTGGATCGCGATCCGGTAAAAGCCCTGATGAAACGGACGTAGCTTGTAAAAGTCCGGAGTATTTTTGGAAATGCCCCTTACTCCTTCAGGAAATACGAGAATGGATTCGCCGTGATCAATCAGATATTCGCAATTGGCGCGATCGCCGAGGATCGCTCCAGTCTGCGCGGAAAAATCTCCTACAAACGGAAGCTGCGCCATGAATCTTTCTACCATCGCCCGCAAGACTCTTGCGGGTGTCACTTCCAACGCAAACGCCATCGTGATCAGTGCACCATCAATCGGAATCTGGCCCGTGTGATTACTTGCGACGATGTATGGTTTATCTTTTACGTTCTCAGCGCCGAACACGCGCACTTTGAAATATCTCTTGTAGAGTGGGTAAAGTGTCCGGACAGTTTTTTCACACAGATCAAGATTGAATCCCCACGGATCTTTGTAATCCTTGTAGCGCTCACGGAGGGAGGCAAAGACATGTTCAATTTGAGATTCATCTTCTGCTGAAAGAAGTTCGACTTGAGGAAAGTGCATCTACTGATTATAACTCTCGCGGGGTTCTTCGTGAAACCTGAACATATTTCCGCCTCCGACTTTTCCACTCGGGATTCACAGCCGCGACAGTCGCCCTCCGTCAACACGAATGCTCGCACCCTGAATGAACTCGGCGGCGTCAGAGCATAAAAATGCTATCGCTTCAGCAATGTCGCGCGCTTTCCCGACGTCACTCTGGTTGATCACCTCCAGTCCCGCTTTGATGTTCGGATTTTCCCAGAGCATTGGCGTATCGATTGCGCCGGGAAGAACTGCGTTGACCCGGATGCCTTTTTCTTTTCCCTCAATCGCGGCAGAGCGGGTGAGTGAAAGAACTGCCGCTTTTGCGGCGGCGTAGGATGTTACCAGTGGCGTGGTTTCTTCCGCGTGGATACTCGAGACATTCACGATTGCACCGCCGTTTTTCATTCTCCGAAAAGCTTCTTTGGTGAAGTAAAAGGCGCCAATGAGATCCACTCCCAGGACTTTGGTCCAGTCGGCAAGTGTGTGTTCAACGAGCGGCTTAAAGATCATGAGGCCCGCATTGTTCACCACTACGTCCACTCTTCCGAATATTTTTTCTGCTTCGTCCATTGTGCGCGAAACATCTTCTTCCCGCGAAACATCACAGGGAGAAGAAAGTAAATTCTTCGTGCCGAGTTTTTTCTCGGCATCTTTCAGGTGTTCTGGTTTGAGATCGGCGATGACTACGTTGGCGCCACGTTCAAGAAAAACTTTCGCCGTCTCAAGTCCGATACCACTTGCTCCACCGGTAACGATGGCAGTTTTCCCCGAATAAAAATTTGTCTCCATGATTCTCTCCTTAACTCGGATTGAGCGGGGCCGCAGTTCCCTGCGACCGCTGGTGACCCGCTACCAGTCTTTTCTTTATCGCAAGCTGTTCGTTGTACTCGCTCGGACGAACGATTGGTACTTGCAGGCACACACTTTGAGTGGGGAGCACTTCACGCCAGTCTTTGATGAGTTGTTTGTAGGCCTTTCCCACATTTCGGATGTTGCGGTTGAGATCATACAGACCAAGTGGGTTCACATTATTATTTTCCTCGCGAAGAGCTGAATCCCAGTCGACCTGATCAGTGAGTGAGTACCAGGTGAAACCAACAATCGGAATACCCTTGTTCCTCACATGAAGAACGTTCGACCATTGTTTCCAGAGCCAGTCTACGGCTTCGTTACCGTTCGGTCCCTCGCTGATGTTGGTCTCGGTGTGCATCACCGGAATGAGATATCGGTTGTAATACTGGACAGTGATTTCATCGTAACCGAAAACTTCGCCTGCCATGCGGGTCCGGCCATTGTCCGCTACCCGATGCTCATTCGTGCAGTAGTAATCGTTCCCCATGATACAGTTGTGCTTCAGGTGCCAGCCATGGAAGAAATGATACTCATCACGGGTCATGCCGTTGTCCATGAGATATTCATACATCTCAGAATCCACTCTGCGGCCGTAGTTGAAATCAAGAGAAAGAAAGCGTTTGGCATTCATCACTTCCGCGGGCTTGATTGCCTTCGGATTGTCCGCGTGAAAATATTCCGTCGATTCACTCTGAATGAAAATCGCATCCGGCCTCACGGTCAGGATCGCATACATCGCAAGCACGTTTGCTTTCACGATGTGTTTCAAGGCAGTGACAAACGCGCGGTCCGTATTCATCTGCTCGTTCCACCAACCGTAATAAGCAGAGAAGAGCGCACAGATATACATCTCGTTCACCGGTGTATACATCTGCACCCACGGATAGCGGGCAGCAAACGCCGCCGCGTAATTGGCAAAGAGTCGCGGAAATTCCGGGTTCTGAAAGTTGCCGAGCCAATCGGGAAGTCCGAAGTGACAAAGATCAACGATCGGCGCGATGTCTCGCTTGTAGAGATCCTGGAAAACTTCGTCACAAAAAGACCAATCGTAACGACCGTTGCCTAACCAGGTCTTGTGAAGAGGAGGGCCGTAGCGAAGAAATCCGATGTCCATTTCCTGCACGAGATCGAAGTCTTTCTTCCAGTATTGGTAGTGACCGGATTTTTCCATCTGGTCGATGCGACGGGTGCCATTGTTGATCGTGGGATAACTATTCTCGATCCCCGTGGCAAACATGAAGGTGGTAGCATTGCTCGTTTTCACCACGAAATCCTATCGAAGGACATTGGGAGTGAAGGCCAAATTTACTCAGAAGACTTCGTGAAAAGATTCTTAGCGCGAGAGTGCGATCTACTCAGGAATGCGGTTCAGGAAATTGATCATGGCCTGCTCCACTGCAGGAAGCCCGTCACCTTTTTCGGCGGAGATGTAATGAATTTGCTTCACCCATTTGAAGTTGCTGTAAATTTCCGGCTGCACTGCCTTGAGCCGCGCGCGCTCGCTCTGCGTTTTCAATTTATCGATCTTGTTGAAGAGAAGATACGTCTCAAGCTCAAACGAGCGGATGTATTTGTGAAAGGCGTTGTCAGAGTCCTGCAGAGGATGGCGCGCGTCCTGAATATTCAGGAGAAGAATTTTCTCCGAGCACATGCGGAAAAAAACATCCATGAGCTCGCCCCAATTGGCGGTCATCTCTTTCGACACTTCTGCGTGTCCGTATCCGGGAACGTCGAAAAGATAAAACTGCCTTACCGTCTTCGTGGCCTTGTCTTCGACGTTGAAGCTGAAAATATTGATCTGTCTCGTGCGGCCGGGAGTCTTTGATACGCGGGCAGTGCTCTTTCCGAAAAAGGCATTGATGAGTGAAGATTTTCCGACATTGGAACGGCCCACGAAGGCAACTCCACTCATGAAAGCATGTTCATTGAGCCAGGTTTGCAACTGATCGACCTTGTCGATTCCCATCAGAAACTCGGTATTTCCTTTCTGTATATTCACGCGTGCGCCTTCATTACTTTCTTCAATCTCCACCCATCTTAGCAGATAAAGCACCCGAATAACAGGGAGTGAACATGTTCCATCGTAAAATGATCCTGAGACAAATTGAAGAAGGCGGCGTGCGCCTGGGCGACAGCTGCAGTATTGTGCCGTCACATGGGAGAAGAAAGGAATTCACCTTAAACCGCAAGGTCATCGATCTGGTATCTCATCATTTTCGTCCCGACAATCTTTCCATGGCCTATGTGGAACTGCCTCAGACCTCGGTGAACCCTTTTCATTACCGACTGGAACTTGAAGACATTGCGGAAGGACGCTTTGTTCTGAAAACTCTGAAGGGCCAGCCTTTCTGGGTGAATGGACTTGCTGCCCGTGAAGCGTACATCGAGCGCGCAGACAAACTTTTTCTCGATGAACACAAAATGAATTTTGATTGTGAGGGCCTCAAAGCGCTTACGGAAAATCACTTCGAGCATCCGGTGCTTTCGGAGCTTTTTCTGATGCAATCAGATCTTCGTATTCTGATTGAAGGCGAAACCGGAACCGGAAAGTCTCATCTCGCCGGAAAGATCCACGAGAAAAGCGGACGTTCGGGCCCCTATGTGGCAGTGAACCTTTCTTCTTTCAATCCGCAATTGATTGAGAGTGAACTTTTCGGTCACAAGAAGGGTGCCTTCACCGGCGCTCTTTCAGATAAAGAAGGAGCGCTCAGGACTGCTCACTACGGAACTCTTTTTCTCGATGAGATCGATTCCCTTCCCCTCGACCTTCAGACGAAGCTTTTGACGTTTCTCGATTCCGGAAAATTTCGTCGCGTAGGAGACGTGAAAGAACAAACGGTGAACACTCGACTCGTCTTCGCTTCAGGGAGAGACCTTTCACAACTGGTTGAGCGAGGAGAATTTCGCCGCGATCTCTATTTCCGTCTGAAAGCGGGCC
Organism: Bacteriovoracaceae bacterium; assembly: GCA_045805035.1. Classification (GTDB taxonomy): domain Bacteria; phylum Bdellovibrionota; class Bacteriovoracia; order Bacteriovoracales; family Bacteriovoracaceae; genus Peredibacter. The sequence continues at coordinate 488 of JBJMLZ010000212.1, read as the reverse complement.
ACACCATGGCCCTCACACCCCTCCGCAATGAACCGAAGAAAGTGCGCGAGGCCTGCCAGGCCTTTGCCCTCATCAACAATGTGTCACTCACGGTTCGTCTGGTGGAATTCTATGAAACTCTCGCCTGGCCGGGAAACCTCCGTCAGTTACTGGGGCATCTTGAGAAGAAAAAAGTACTTTCACGTTCAACCAAGCTCGACTTCGACGGCGCAGACGAATCGCTTCTTCTTGAGAGTTCGGATCTCGTGACCATTGGAACCCACAGTGAGATCGTGCCCCTTGATCAGCATAAGCGCGATTACGTGAAGAAAGCATTTTCGGTGTGCGAGGGAAATGTCGCTTTGACGGCGAGAAAACTTCAAATCAATGAACGAACAGTGAGAACGCTGATTAGTTAGCGAGGATGTAAACGACTTTCACGTCTTCAACGAAGGCATTGATCTTGTGAAACTTGAGGAAGGCATCAAGCTCTGCTTTCAGCTTGCTCT
>JBJMLZ010000211.1:0-6711 GCA_045805035.1 Bacteriovoracaceae bacterium | reverse complement strand
TCAGTCCTCGCCGCCATTTCTGTCTTCTTTATTATGCGCTCGGTTTCGATTGGCCATCTCCTGTTCCCATTGGGACTCAATCTTTTTTCCGTGCTTCTTTCGCTTCCGGAGTTCTCCACGACGGAATTTATTATTCTTCCGGTCTATGGATTTTTCTTTGTGATGAATCTCGCGCTCATTTTACCTTCCGAAGAAAGATTTATTCTCAAGCTCAAAGACTGGTCAGAGGGAAAGTTTTCAGGCCTTGTACGGACTTTTCTGTTTCTCGCTGCCTTGTTTGCCATAGGTTATTACTTCTTCCACGATCTTGATCTCACGAGACACCCGCCGGTGGCGGATAAAAATGAGATTCAAAAGCATCTGAAACATGTGAATGAGAAGAGATCGGCAATTAACAGCGCGAGGGACCTTGGTCTTCTTCCTTCTCCGGGCCTTCTCAATCAATATAACACTCTCGCGAAACACTTAGAGGAGCTGGGAGCGTCCGAAAAACCTTTGCAGGAAAAATTTGAAAAGCTCGCCAAGAAAGAAGAATCATTAGAATCAAATTACAACAGGTCCATGAAAGATTCAGATGCCCCCGCTCTCACACCTGAGCTGAAGGACTTCATGATGGGGGATCTCGAATCGCGCTCATCAATGGGAATAGACCCGGATCAGTTTCAGAAAATGCAGAATCTCAAGGAGAAACTTGATAAAACTCCGCCCGGATCAGGGCAGGAGCTGGTCAAGGAGTATCGAGCGCTGAAATATTGTGACAATGGCTTTTACCATGAGGAAACGGAAATTTCCCATGGACCTCAGGATGCCGGACAAACTGAGAAGATGGAAAAAATCATCAAGAGCGCAGAGAAGAAAAAAGAACTGAACGAAGAGCTTGCCAAAAACATCAGCGCCCTGAAAGAAAATCCTGACGAAGGACTTCTGCAGGTCAATAAGGCCCTGAAAAATGATCTTGAGGGGCTGGATGGACTCAATACTTCTGACCGGCAGACATTCGAAAAAGAAATTGCCCGAAGCAATTCTCTTCATGATCAGCTGAAGGCGAGAACCAATGATCCGGCGATTCAGGAGAAGCTTGATAAGATCTTTGAAAACAATCGCCATCTTCTGAATGAGCTGAGTCCCCACATGAAGGGGGAAGAGAAGAGTGAGGTCGCAGAAAAAATTTCAAAGAACCAGGAAGAGCTTGCGTCGTTAAAGAAAGAAGTTTCGGAGTCGATTGCCCGGAGTCTTCAGGAAAAACAAACGGGGGAAAATCAGAAAAAACTTCGTGGGATGAAAGTTGATCAGGGCGAGAAAAAAGAAACCCACTTTAACTGGGCAAGAATCCTGAAACTCATTCTCATCAGCGCGATCGCTTATTTGCTCTATGCCTTTATCAATAAGTTCATGAAAAAGGGCGTGAAGAAGGCAAGGGTGGTGCCGGAACATATCCGTGAAGACATTGCGGAAGAACTTCGTAAGCTTCAGAATAAAAAATTATCTGCGCGCGAAGAAGTCATCGAGACCTATAACGTTCTCCACGACGGACTTCATTACCTTGTCTTTGAAAAGGAAACTCCGCCTTCCTGTATCGTCTATGAAGAGATGGCGCACTCTGAGCCCACCCTGGATAAACCATCGTTTGCGGTGACGGAAATTTATGCGAAGACTTTTTACGGCGAGAGAGATGTTTCACCGGAAGACCTTTCGATCTTCCGGAAAAACGTCAGAAAAATATTTTCTTATTTTGAGATTTCAGCGTAATCGTTGCCATCCATGGCAATGTGATCTTCCCTGAATTCCGCGACCTTTTACCAGGTGCGGATGAAGTTTGAGCTACCGGAAAGTTTTCCACGAAGATCCCGGGCCCACATGGATTCTTTTTTCTTCTTCTTTGTCATTTGACTGGCGATAGTTCTATTCTCCTTCACTTCCATCGCCTGAGCTTCGTAAACAGTAATAAGAGCAAGAGTAAGTGCAAGTGCTTTCATCCGAACCTCCCATGGTTCTGTTTTTGGCACATCCATCTAGGAGCATTCCTCATGCCAGAGTGAAGCTCTTTCGTTTCATGCATTTAGCTGGGGCCGGTGGCAGGTCGCACCGGTGATAGCGGGGCCATTCAGTCATGGGTATTGAGGTTGCAAGGTTAACCTTCATTAGCAGGGAGGTTAACTATGCTTGCAATGGAATATCGAGGCCCTTATCGCGTACGTGTGAATAAGGATAAGCCGATCCCCGAGATTCTTCATCCCGCGGATGCGATCATTAAAGTTACACGCTCTTGTATTTGTGGGTCAGATCTCCACTTGTATCACGGGCTCGTCCCCGACACGCGAGTGGGTTCTACTTTCGGACATGAGTTTACGGGTATTGTAGAAGAAGTCGGAAGCGATGTTCAGAACCTGAGACCTGGAGACAGAGTTTTGGTTCCGTTTAACATCTCCTGCGGAACCTGTGTGTTCTGTAAAAATGAACTTTACGGAAATTGTCATAACGTGAACGCGGAATCAACTGCAGTGGGTGGGATCTACGGATACTCTCACACTGCCGGTGGATTTGATGGTGGACAGGCCGAGTATGTGCGCGTGCCTTTCGCGGATGTTGGCCCTTACAAAATTCCGGATGATGTTTCACTCGAAGATGCCGTTCTCTGTACTGATGCTTATCCAACGGGATATCAGGCGGCGGAAATGGGTGGCATTAAAGAAGGTGATACCGTTGTTGTTTTTGGTGCTGGGCCTGTCGGGCTCTTCGCCGCCAAATGTGCGTGGTTCTTCGGAGCTGGTCGCGTGATTGTCATTGATCACATCGATTATCGTCTCGAGTTCGCCAAAAAATTCGCTCAGTGTGAAGCGTACAACTTCAAAGAAATGGATGATCCGGTAGTGTTCCTGAAAAAAACTACTGACTGGCTCGGGCCAGATGTCGCGATTGATGCCGTAGGTGCGGAGGCCGCGGGCTCAGCTATGCAAAAAATCACCGGTGTGAAATTGAAACTTCAAGCGGGCTCAGCAACTGCCATACAGTGGGCAATCAACTCAGTGAAGAAGGGCGGTACAGTTTCCATCGTTGGTGTTTATGGCCCAACCGGAAACCTGATCCCGATCGGGAATGCTTTGAACAAAGGTCTTACTATGCGGATGAATCAGGCGAGTGTGAAACGACATTTACCAAGACTCATCAAGCACATTCAGGACGGACATATCAAGCCAAGCGATATCATCACTCACCGGATTCCTCTCGATGAAATTGCCGAAGGCTATCACATGTTCTCCAGTAAGCTTGATCATTGTATCAAGCCACTTCTCATTCCGCCTGGTGGCGAGAACATTCTTCACTAAGGAGGATTTATGGAAGTCCAATTTAACAGAGAAAGTATTCAGGGGTGGGGGATCGATCTGAAACCGGAAGACCGTCCCGCTTATCCTATGTGGAAATATCAGGAAGACACCGGCTCGCACTACGATGAATCGACCATTCCCAAACAGGAGATGAAGTTCACAAAACTCATGTCGATTGAGCGTCCGCACATGCCTCCGGTTTTCGGCCAGACTGTTCCGCCGACTCTCTTGTCGGGTCTGATCCGGAAATTTGCTTTCCGCTATTCAGAAGGAAGTTTCGGACACTGGTTGCCCCTTCTGATGGCCGACCGGGTGAACATGATCGAAGGAATCTTTGATGACCTTCTTCATCTTCATGTGCCGAATGTCTTCAAGGAAATGGGCCTCAAGGCCGAATGGAAATACAATCGCTCGAGCTTTGTGAAAAAGACCGTCCTGGTGACCGCACTCTTTGCAGGGGTCATAGGAATTATGGCGGCCTCTTCAAGGAATTCGACGCGTCAGTCTTGATTTTAGGCAGGGGCATCTTCATAATAATTTGATCCAACTCTTTCACTGGAAAAATTATGAAGATGCTCCTTCTTGCCTTTGTTCTCGCGCTTTCGGGCTGTTCACAGAAAAAGAAAAACCAACCGACCCTTTCGCAGGTTTTTGATTCTTACTGGGAAGAGCATAGTCGCTTATTTCCTATCGATGCCACTCAACAGGGCGACAACCGTTACAATTATCTCCTTCCAAATGATCAGACCGCTGCTTACAGAAAAGTTCTGCGCGACTACTTCAACGATTACCTGAATCGTCTCGGTAAATTTGATCGCGAAAAACTTTCTGAGAACGACAAAGTCTCCTACGACATCTTTAAATACGAAATGGAAATGCAGCTCGAGGGCCTTTCCACTGATCTCTACATGATACCGTTCCAGCAATTCTGGGGTCTCCCTCTCACGATGGCGCAAATTGGTTCAGGTGAGCAGTTCCAGCCATTCAAGACGGTTCAGGATTATGAAAATTGGATGAAGCGTGTGGATGGCCTCACTGTCTGGACGGATTCAGCGATCGATAATTTCCGCGAAGGCATGCGCCAGGGAGTTGTTCTTCCGAAAGTGCTGGTGAAGAAAATCCTTCCGCAGATGAAAGACATTGTCTCACGTGATCCGAAAAAGAGCGTTTTCTATGGCCCGGTGAAAAAATTTCCGAAAGAGTTTACTCCGGCGGTTAAAATGCGTCTCACCGATGCTTATACCAGAATGATCGTGACGAAAATCAATCCGACTTATCAGAAGATTCACGATTTTCTTCAGAAGGAATATCTCCCGAAAGCGCGTGACACTCACGGTATCAGCGCGATTCCCAATGGCACTTATCTCTACAACTACCTGGCGCGTCTCTGGACCACCACGAATAAATCACCGGAAGAAATTTATCAGACCGGTCTCTCGGAAGTGGAACGTATTCAGAAAGAAATGCTGAAAGTTAAAGATCAGGTTGGTTACAAAGGTGACCTCAAATCATTCTTTGCTCACCTCCGGAAGGACAAGAAGCTCATGCCATATAAAAATGCTGAGCAGGTTCTCAATCTCTATCGCGGTATCTACAAGCGCATGCAGCCGCAGCTTCTCACGATGTTCGGCCGCACTCCAAAGACTCCGTTTGAAATTCGCCAGACCGAAAAATTCCGCGAAGCAAGTGCATCTGCTGAATATAGTCCTGGTTCACCGGATGGTTCACGCGCCGGGATTTTCTATATCCCGATCCCGGAGCCAAAAAAATTCAATATCACTTCGGGTACGGAATCTCTCTTCCTTCACGAGGCCATTCCAGGTCACCACTACCAGATTTCTCTCCAGCAGGAGAACGAGGATCTTCCGAAGTTCCGTCGCTTTGCCTGGTACGGAGCAATGGGTGAGGGATGGGCGCTTTACTCTGAGTCACTCGGAAAAGAGCTTGGACTTTATACTGATCCGTATCACTACATGGGCGCACTCGGTGATGAGATGCACCGGGCCTGCCGTCTCGTTGTCGACGTCGGTATTCACCTGAAAAAGATGACCAGAGAGGAAGCGATCAAGTACCTTCTTGATCACGAACCGATACCTGAAAAAGATGCTATCGCTGAAGTAGAACGTTACATGGCGGTTCCTGCTCAGGCGCTCTCCTACAAAGTCGGAGCACTCAAGATCCGCGAGCTCAGAACGAAATATGAGAATGAACTAGGGGATAAGTTCAAGCTCTCCGCGTTCCATGATGAAGTCCTGCGCGATGGTGTGATGCCACTTGCGACACTCGAGAAGAAACTCGATGCTTGGGCGGCGAGACAATAAATATCTTCCTAACAAAGGCCGCTCTTTGAAGCGGCCTTTTTATTTTCCTTTAACATTCTGTTCTGTGACTTCTCTTGATGAAAGATTTGGAATCACCTTCAGCATTCTTTAGAAAGCCTCACTGACCTTTCAGATTCTCTTCTATAGTTCTCTGTGCCGGATTCTCTGTGTCGTCTCCTTTTTCGCCCATCTCAGCAGAAGCACTCTCTTTCGCTTTGAAGAATTTCGATTATATTTCTGCGCGCGGACTGTTGAAGGGCCGCACCCAATCCCACTCATCTTTTAAAAAGGAATGAAAAAATGAGACTCCTGAACGTTGTTGCCACTGCCGGTTTACTCCTCTCAATCGTGAGCTGCGGAGAACATAATAAGAGTTCTTCTCACCGTGCTCCTGCGGTTGATCCTCTGATCACAAACGCTGACTGGAAGATCCTTCTTGAAGGTCGTTCTTTTCCGAACAAAGCAATGGTCATGATCGATGATCAAATTGTTGTGAATGAATGCTCAAATAAACAGAGCTACTTCATTGACCGTGATTCAAACCCACAGTCACTCACAATGAAAAACTTCCTCGTTCCAACAACAGCTACTGTAAAAGTTGAAGTTGTTGATCTCGGCAGAAGCTGTTCTGATGAATCAGACGATTCTAAATTCCACGATGGTCAAACTCACTACGAACTCACTAAAGACGGCGCTCACGCCGAAGTTCTTATTCGCCTCTAAGTTTGGTAAGAAAAAAGGCCCCGAAAGGGGCCTTTTTTTTTGTGTACTTTTTTTCGGTCTGACATAAAATTTTAGTATGTCATATCAAGGAGTACACATGCGAAAGCTTTTGGGCGCGGTCCTCGCGCTTTGTTCATTCTCGGCCTATTCAGTTGAGCGGTCCATCTGGGATATTCAGTATCTGCCGAAAGCAGGAACTGTTTACGGGCAATCATTGATTTCCTATGCCTCAGGAGAAACCAAACAGAATACGACTGCCGATATTTATGGTTGGCGTTTTTCTCAGTCGGTAGGCTATTCCTTCTCCGACAACTTCCTTCTGACTGCGCGAATCCGTAATC
>JBJMLZ010000210.1:0-13660 GCA_045805035.1 Bacteriovoracaceae bacterium | reverse complement strand
TGATGTAGCAGTCATCTTCATTCGGATGCCCTGAATAATCAGAGTACTTGTCGACGACTTTGCACTCGGCCTGGTTCTTCATGAAGAGATCCGTCCAGATCTTGAACTTTAATGGATACTGCGCGAACGCTGGATCCATCACACGCTCCACAACTTCACCCTTCAGTTTCACCAGGGCGTAAGGGGCCACGTGAAACCACCAGGGATAATTGTAGCGACTGATATACGAGTCAGAAAAAAAGACGAACGCTTTCTGAAAATAACGATGATGCCAGTAAAACTCATCATAGACCCAGACGTGAGCACGGTCATAGCACTGAGAAGTCGGCGTCCAGTTTCTTCTCATGTTGTTCAGAACATCGGTCGCGAAGCTGTAAGTAGGGTAGACGGTAGGAGTGTAGGGAGGAGCAGTAAGAGATTTCTCTGCGGTTCCGAGCTCGGGAGTTTCAACCGGTCCCACAATTTTCACCTGGGAAAGTTCGGCATTCTCCGAAAGTCTGGCATCAATCACTGAACTTGCAAAACTTTCACCGTTGAGTGAATTGTCTTCTTCCTCGTTCCAGAACCCAACTCTTCCGTCCATGAGCTTGACGATCCAGATCTTCGGCTCGGCCGCCTTCCGGACGACAGAATGAACTTCAAAGATTTCCGCGTGAAGGGAAAACGAAAGGATGAGTAAGAAAACAGAAATGAATTTCATGGGAACAAAACTTTTACTTTTTCTTTTTCAGGTCTTGATCAGAATAATCCTGGTTCACTTTCCCCTGAGGGCGGGAATCTTTCACCTCTGATCCCGGATAGGCCTTGCCCGAACCGGTGAGGATAGAGGCATTGTCATGACGCTCTTCCATTTTCTGTTCGGAGTTCATGACTTTCTTGTTTTCTTTTACCGTCGACTCAGCGGAAATCGCATAAGCAGAAAAGATGAGCGCAAAAAGCGCAAGCGAGACTTTCATGTCTCTTCTCCTTGAACTTAGTGGTGATGAATCCGCACAACCTGAGAAGGCGTTCTCATCACTTTCTCGTGTTTGTTAGGAAGTTGGCTAAGGCTCAGAACGAAACCGGCAAAGAGACACAATACTAGTTTCATAGGAACTCCTGGTTAGGACCGGCGCCCATTCTTGCAAACGAGCGTCGTTCTTTGGAGTTAATATCTCTTGAGTTTCAGTTAGGAGGCGCGCAAATCGTTGAGGCGGGCCTAATACAATGAAGGGAAAAGATCATAAGCGAGGTCTCTCACCATGTATCCAACGGCGTAAGGGACTGAATATGGTCTCGAAGGAGTCGCCGCCGAGTCATGAGTAAAGCCCAGCTTATGGGTCCATTCATGGGTGAGATTTCCCGCCACCTGGTAGGGAGTGTAGCGATTAAAATATTTGGTGTTCATGTAAATCACGTTCACTGATTCGTAGGTGTAACCGATTGTGGTGGAGTCTTCGTAATAGAGTTGCAGGCGTGCATCGAGAACGTAATTGTGCGCCGGCGAGAGTTCTTCGGCGGCGATGATGATGCGGTCATAGATCTGGAGATTTGTCAGACCTTGGTTGTCGACAAATTTTTTCTCGCCGTTATACGTGAAGCCAACCACTGCATCTTTAAATTCCTGGCTCTGGATCACACGCTTCACAAGATCAGCAGCGTGAAGAGCTTTCTCCTGATCGGTCGCCGCAAAATTGACGAAAGTAAGGTTCGTTGCAAAGTCCAGCGCCTCAGGAGGAACCGGGCCAGAGTCCGTAGTGGAGAGACTGAATGCGGGAAGTTCGCAGACCATCGAGTTACATCCAGTTTCACTGGATTTTTTTCCGCAGGAAATGAGAACAAGAAGAAAGAAAAAGAAGAGGGTGTTTTTCATAGGTGTTTATTCGCCAAATCCTCAATGATGTAACCGATGGCGTACGGAACAGTGTGATCGCGTTCTTCTGACCACTTCATGGCGTGATCAAAGCCGAGTTTGTGCATCCATTCGTGCATGAGATTGTCTGAGACTTTCACCGGTGTGTACTTGTTGAAGTACTTGGTGTTCATCCAGATGCGGGTAGTGGACGGGTAGGTGTAACCGATAGTCGTGGTGGTGGAAGTGTAGAGTTCCAGTTCCACGTTCAGCGTATTGTTCGCAGTTGTATCGCCGATGATCTCCGCACCCTTAAAGATCAGGTCATAGATCTCCTGGTTAGAGAGACCCTTGTTGTCTACGTAAGTTTTTTTTCCGTTCCACGTGTGGTTCACGACGCGCTCACGGAATTCTTCAGACGTGATAACTTTTTTGATGATGGCAATTGCCTTGCGGACTTTTTCTTCCTGCTCTTCATTGAAATTCACAAAGCGCACATCCGCGTTCCACGTGAACGCAGACGGTGGAACCACGGAGGCATCCGCAAAATTGCTTAAGAGGAGAGTCGAAAGTAAAACTAAGATCAACGAAACCATCCTGGTGCAGAGGAGGCTTCCATCCTGGAAACCGGTCACCCGACATTCTGTCAGGTCCTCGAGTGTGGAACAATCTTGGAAAAAACTGCCCTTACTTTTGTTCTGCGATCAGATTCTTCAGGAGCTTTTCCTGATGCATCTGACGGGCGATGCCCTTCACGATATAACCAACGGCATAGGGAACCGAGAAGGGACGCTCAGGAGTAGGTTTTACCGCATGGTTAAAACCAATCTTGTGAAGCCATTCATGCATCATATTGTCGGCCACTTCAAAAGGGCGAAACTTGTTGTAGTACTTCCGGTTCATGTAAATCTTCGAGATGTCCGGATAGGTGTAACCAATGGTGATCGAATCGAGATCTGTATAGAGTTCGATCTCAAGATCCATGGTGCTGTTCGGGCCCAGATCCGTCATCTTCTCCGCGCCCTCGAGGATTTTCTTGTAGACCTGTTCGTTGGTGAGGCCATCGTTTTCCGCAAACGTCTTCTTTCCTTCCCAGGTGTGGTTCAGGACTTTTTCTTTGAAGTCTTTGGAACGGACAATTTTTCTGATGAGCTTAGAGGCCGCATTCAGCTTGTCTTCCTGTTTTTGAGTGAAACCGATGAGAGTGGTGCGAACGTCGAAGTCGGCTGAAATACTTTTTGCGTGAGCGCGTCCGCAGGAGATGAGCATCAACACGATGAACACAAACAGCATGGTCTTTTTCAAGGCCTTCCTCCTCTGAATCTTGCGTTTGTGTAATGGTTGCATTTTCAAATTTAGAGCGTCAACCTCCAGCGTGGCCAAAAAGTATGAGATGAAATTTGTCGGAAAAATTCGAACCGAGAATGTGAGTCAGAATGACTCGAAAACTAAAACAGGTGAGTCAGTCTGACTCACCTGTGGATTAATGCCGCATGAATTCCTGCATCTCTGCGCGCTTTTTATTCACGACGAGACGAATCCCGTATCGCGCGAGGAGATACTGGAGCTTGTGAGGAAACTTCAGATAAAGCTTCACCGCCTGCTCCTTCGCCCATGTGGGCGCAATTTTTTCGCGGATAAAGTGAGGAATGGTTTCCCAGTTCACTGCTTGATCCGATTGACGGTTTCTTCCGCGAGATCCTCGTCTTCCTGAGTGAGATCATGAAGGCTCACGATACCAACTGGTTTATCGGAATCGTCGACAACAACAACACGAGAAATTTGTCTTTGGGCCATGAGCTTGGAAGCTTCTTCGAGCGACTGACTTTGCTTGATACAAACAACGTCTGTGGTCATCGCGCTTTTAATGGAAGCATTGAGATCGGCACCGTCAGCGACACACTTGATGACGATGTCACGGTCAGTGACAATGCCAACTGGCTTGTTGCCATCCATGACCGGAACTGATCCGATGTCATCGCTCTTCATCATCTCGGCCACTTTTTTCACCGAATCGTTAATGTTGGCGAACTTAATGTCTTTGTGCATGACTTCAGAAATTTGCATAGAATCCCTCCTTGGTTCTTTGTGCTTTATTTTTATCACCTGGAAGCCGTGCCAACAATTGTCCCGCGGAGAATTCACACATGCTTGCGATTCACGAAGGGCCGCGAAAAGTTAAACCCAACTTAACTCATTCGTTGTTGTATAAGAGTCTCTTGGGATTTATTTTTCCCAGCGGAGAAAATCATGAAAGCAAAAAAAATCCTGACCGTAGATGATGACGAATCGATCCGTCAGACCGTAACTCAGATGCTTGAGCTTGAAGGATTCGAGGCGGTATGGGCCAAGAATGGAAGAGTCGCTCTCGATTATCTGACTGCCACGCTGGATTCGGAACTTCCTGATCTCGTTTTGCTCGATTACATGATGCCGGTGATGAACGGCAAAGAATTTTTTCTTGAGAAGGCAAAGTCTCCGCGCCTCGCTCACATTCCGGTGGTAATGATGACCGCTAACGGAAATCTCGTGAACGTCATGGATAATGTCGATGCCGGCGGTTATATGTCTAAGCCCATGGACTATGAAACGGTAGTGAAAATGGTGAAACATTTTCTCGGCGTGGAGGAAGCTTCTTATTCGGCCGCCACTTCCGCGTCGGTTACTTCGGAGCCGGGCCTCACTCTCTGACTCATCCGATAGGGAGCGATCCTGAGGTAATGAAGAAAACCGAATGGCCGGATGTTCTGTCCGGCATGAAACGGATGAAACCTCAGCGCTTCCTGATCGATGTCACTTTCTTTTTCCACGTGAATCCTCGCGACCATTTTCCAGTTCTCGGATTTTCTTTCCTTCATCATGAGCCTGAGCATGGTTCTTCCTCCGAGCACATTCCCGAGAAGCTTGTCATCTCTGGAACCACCCGAGCGATGCCCGCGAGACGGATTAACCATGAAATCCACGATTCTTCCGTCAGGAAGCCGGAACGGAGAGATAGCAAAATAAGTGTTGGCCAGATAATCATGATGTTCAGTGAAGAAAGGGGCAGCGAAAATCTGCCAGGGTCTCTGAAATGTAGCAAAGAGAAGATCCTGGTCTTTTTCTTTCGGACTCGCCGATCGCACCACCTTTTCACTCAGACGAATAGTGAGCCCGAGGACATCGGGCCATTCCACATGTTTCCACCAGGCACCTGAGAAACGAACAATCGCATGTAAGGGTAAGGGGAGGGAGTCATCAACGCTTTCAATGTGCGCGCAAAAAAGAAGTCCCCGCGGATGAAAGAAGCGGGCATTCCTCAAAATACTTCCCGCCGCAAAGAAAAGTCCAAGCGGCCACCCGAGAAGATAACCAAAGAGCTCTGAAATTCGCACCGGCATGACAATCTCCGTTTAGAGCATAGGATGAACGGTGGGAGAAGGCATGATTCTGTTCACCATTGGCTTTACTCAAACGTCTGCCGAAGATTTCTTCAGTCGCCTTATTGAAGGCGGAGTAAAAACCGTGCTCGATGTGCGGCTTCACAATACTTCGCAACTCTCGGGGTTTGCCAAAAAAGATGATCTCTCTTTTTTTCTGCATTCCCTCGGAGGAATAACCTACCGGCATTGCCCTGAATTGGCCCCGCGTGAGGACATGCTCAAGGCCTATCGCACCGACCGTAACTGGGATCATTATTCAAAAAATTTTGTAAAGCTCCTGCAGGAAAGAAAGATTGAGAAGGTTTTTCGTCCTGCCGATATTCATCAGGCCTGCCTTCTTTGCAGTGAAAGTAGTCCTCATCATTGTCACCGGCGTTTGGTTGCCGAGTATTTGAAAGAGAAATGGGGTAAGATCAATATTATTCATCTTTAGAGGAACCTATGAAGAAAAAGGCCATCATTGTTGATCTCGACGGCACTCTCGCCGACATCACTCACCGGAGAAAGTATGTTGAGGGTCAGAAAAAAGACTGGAAGAACTTCAACAAGAACATCATCAAGGATGATCTCAATGGCTGGTGTGCGGAGATCATCCGTCGCATGATTTCCGATCATCACGTCCTTCTTGTTTCCGGACGCACAGATGAACTGAAAGAAGAGACCGAAGCATGGCTTAAAAAGCACGACGTCCCATATACGGATCTCATCATGAGAAAGAATAAAGATCATCGCGATGATACGATCGTGAAGCGCGAGATTTACGAACAAAAAATTAAACCAATGTATGATGTTTTATTTGTCATCGACGACCGTGCGAAGGTCGTGAAGATGTGGCGTGAGACAGGACTTGTTTGCCTTCAATGTGACTGGGGCGAGTTCTAAAGCGTTCTCGCCACTTCCTCTTCACCGCCATCATCATCAGTGGAAGTTGTGTCGGCGATCGCATTCAAAGAAGTCAGAAGAGCGGAAATAAGAATCAAAAACGTAAAGTGTTTCATATGACACTCCTGGTGACATTTAGTGAGCAAGTTCAGGGCCACAGACTTTTCTTATCAGTGATTGAGCGTCGACCGGTGCTCTGACCTTGGCGTCGTTGTCGAAATACACAAAGATGTCCCGTTCTCTTTCCGGAGGTCGTTGGTCAGTGATCGTGAGCGCATCTCCCGGTTGCCGGCCATTTTTCCACGCTTCAATGCGATCGGCCCAGAACTCGAGCGAAGGATCATCGTATCCGCTGACGTATAGTTGTTCTTCACCGTGAAGGCGAACATAGATAAAGTCACTCGTCACGTCCTCAAGATAAGGCCACTTGCCCGCAGTATCGGCAAACACAATCGCAACATTATGTTCACGGAGAAGTTCCACAAACCAGGGATTGAGAAAGGAAAGATGTCTCACTTCCACTGCATGACGGATCTTATAATTCTTGTCGATCCCCCAGAATGTTCTTTCTTTATCCAGCTCAGTTTTCTTCGCGAGTTTTGCGGCTTCTTTAAAGTCTTTCGGAAGAAGCTCGAGAAAATTTTTCCAGCGATCCGGGTCAAAGCCCATGCTGGGAGGAAACTGCCAGAGGAAGGGGCCGAGCTTTTCTTTGAGTTTCAACGGTCCGGAAGCGAAGAAGTTTGCCATAGGAAGTTCTACGTCTTTCAGTTTTTTTACGTGAGAGATATAGCGGTTCGCTTTCACGCTGAAGACAAAATCTTCCGGAGTCTTTTCATACCACTGCTCATAACTAGAGGGTCTCTGAAGAGCGTAGAATGTTCCGTTGATTTCAATGGAAGGTAGTTGCCTCGAAGCAAACTCGAGCTCTTTATGATGAGGAAGTTTTTTGGGATAGAATGTTCCTCTCCAGCCATCATACGTCCAGCCGGAGATACCGATTTCAATCATGTTATTATTCTCACCGATCAATCAGTGAGAGTCAGAGAACGGTGAATCGAGAGTGAAGTGTTGCTCTCAGGCTTCTTCAGGGAAGTTTTGGATGCTCTTAACTTCTCCGAGGTATGGCGATTTGATACTATGTACTTATCCGGGGGCATTGGACCCGACAAAGATTCCGGAAGATTTACAGGAGTAGATTGACCAGGATGAAAAAAGGGGCCAGTGAACATCAAAGAAGCAATTCAATGAACCGGATGGATAGAAGGCCGCCTCTTAGGTGGCCTTCTTATATAAACTAAAAATGAAATGTTCCGGTGAAGACCCCCAACATATGGTCTTCCCTCACAGACAGGACCGGCGATACGGATGATTCTGTTCAAAGGTCCAGCAGTGAATCCCGGAGCAGTAAAAAAGGATCCGCAAGGATCCTTTTTTTATTTTTACTGAAACCACATCACCAGAAAATAAATGAAGAATAATAATTCTACGAGCGCATCAGCGAGATAAATTTTCGGAATCGTTTTGTTCATCGCATAGATGATATCGACGAGAAAGAATGAAAGCGATGAAAGTAAGCACAGAACAATCACTTCCGGATGGAGAGTCACTACCAAGAGCCCACTATAGAGAAGGGTGATACCAATCGAAAGTGCCAGCAGCCCCACCATCTTTACTAACCAGGTGTCCTTCTTGACACCTGTGAACATTTGAAAGGTCACGATCGACAACAGAGGCCAGAGCCCTGTGACGACATAATAGCCACCCATTACAGTTAACATCGTCTTCATCTTTTTCTCCGCTCCATGATCGGCATTGGCCCGCATGTTAGGCTTTTCTCTGCAAAAGGAGGGCCCATGTGGCATCTCGAAAATCCTTGGTATGAAATTAGCGCCCGTTCCGCATCCATTTTCCTGGCCGTGATGATCATCATGCGGTTCTGGGGAAAAAAACATTTCTCCGAGATGAACCCTTTTGATTTTGTCCTGCTTCTCATTTGTTCAGAAACTCTTCAGAACGCCCTGGTCGACGATGAAAAAAGCGTCACTGGTGGTATCATTTCCATCGGCACACTGATTCTCATGAACGTGCTCTTTAACCGCCTTGGTTTTTACTCACGCAGGATGGAGAAGATGATCGATGGCACTCCGAAGATCCTCATCAAGGGCGGAAAAATTGATGAGAAGCTCATGAGGAAGGAGTGTCTCACCATGCAGGAACTCCATGCGGCCCTCCGGCAAGAGGGGATCATGGAGCCCTCTGAGGTCCAATGGGGCATCATTGAGACCAACGGGAAGATTTCTGTGATTAAAAAAGACGAAAAATCGAGCTGAACCATGGAAAAACTACCCGGTTCGGGTGTGCAAGTGGTTTCGCCGGAGGTATATTCCCGCCAAAAACCGGTGGAACTTATGCCTTTTGAAAAATCATTTAATAATGACCTCGCCCGGACATTGGCGCGTTCAAAGAATCCTGAACAAACTATTGATGAAGAACTGACGAAGCTGAAAAAACGCGCGCTCGAACTGAACGCTGCCCGCGCACAGATGGCGGAAGGTTACGCTAAAGTCATTGATGGCCTCAAGATCGCTTTCCCGAACATCGACCTCACGGATAAAAACCTTGTCGGCTCACCTGACCGCATGGCCCGCGCACTTCTTGAAGTGTGCTCAGGTCTCGGAACCGATGAGAAAGAAATTTTCCGTTCAACTTTCCCGGCAGAAAACTACAACGAAGTCATTATCCTGAAAGACATCGATTATACCTCTCTTTGCAGTCATCATTTTATTCCGTTCAAGGGCCAGGCGCATGTCGGCTATCTTCCGGATACAAGTAAGGGAGAAGAATCGAGGGTCGTTGGTCTTTCAAAGCTCGCTCACATCGTGGACATGCACGCGCAGAGACCGCAGCTCCAGGAACGCATGTGCTACGGCATTATGGAATCCATTAAAAAAGAACTCCGTCCAGCAGGAGTCATGGTTGTCATAGAAGGCGCTCACGGTTGTCTCACTTGCAGAAGTGCCAAGAAAGCAAACGCCAACATGATCACATCAGCTCTCGACGGGAAATTCAGAGAAGACTCAAAACTCCGCGCGGAGTTCCTGAGTCTCATCGGAAAAGGCTGAACGTGAAGATTGCACTTATCATTCTTCTTTATTCAGCAAGTGCAATGTCAGCACCTCTGTGCGAGGTGTACGGAATTTCTGATTCGCCCCAGTCGGTAAAATGCTCCATTGATCGCTCGCCATATGAGATCAGCTGCAAAAATGGCGTGTACTATCTGAACGACGAAAAAGTTGAGAACGCCTATCACATGGAAGTCGAGGAAGGACCAACTCCTCTCGTGTTCCAGACTCATTCTGAGGTTCTCACCATTAATCTCAAGGATGGAAAGATTCATCCTGCCACACTCACTCAGGGAAGAACGAACCTACGCGGCACTTGCAAACTCTGAGGAAAACTTATGAGAGGCAGGCGGCGAAACACTGAATTAACGATCGACGAATTCCGCGAGATTCTTAGTCTTCCGAATCACCTCATTGCCATCATTCGTCCGGACTCCACTTTCTATAAGGTCAATGAAGAGGCGACACCACTTCTTGGATGGGAACCCGAAGACCTCATCGGAAATAAAGTGAAAGAATACGTTCATCCCGAAGACTGGGAAGAAACGTTAGCGCGAATGACGAGTGTCTTCCTCGGTTCAGAGGCCGTAGTCGAAGACATGCGGAACCGGATCAAGCGAAAGGACGGAACCTGGCGCTGGGTCTCATGGACCGGACGCGCGCGTGGCGGGCTTATCTACGCTCACGGAAACGATATCACTGAGAAAGTGGAATACGAAGAGGCGCTCACGGTTCAGGCGCTCGTGCTTGAGAGTATCAGTGAAGGTGTCATTATTTGTAATGCCAAAGGGCAAATGGTTTTTTCCAACACCGCCGCAGAAAAACTTTTTGGCTATGATACCGATGAGCTTCTCGGGCAAAAGATCTTCATCCTTTCCGGTGTCAATGAAGCAGAGTCGAAGAAAAAAGTTCGTGAAGTCGTCGATACACTTACCACCGACAAGGTGTGGATGGGAGAGTTTGAGAATCTCCGCCGCGATGGAACTCGTCTCATCACCGGGTGTCGGGTGACTGTGCTTGATCTTCATGGTGAAACGCATTTTGTGTGCGTACAACGGGACATCACACGCAGGAAAATTCAGGAAGAAGATAATAAACTCATCGCAGATATTACCCAGATTCTTTCTTCATCCCTTGATTATGAACAAAACGTCAGAAATGTTCTTGGACTTCTTGTCCCCCGGTTCTTTGACTCTGCAGTTGTCGATCAGTTCAAAGAGGGGAAGACTTTCCGTTTAGCGACGGCGGCAGAGAGACCCGAGCTCGCCACGCTCCTCATGGACATTCATCAATACGAATCTGAGGACGTAAGCCGTAATAAACTTCAATACGTCTCGGAACAGCGGGAAGTTTTGATCGAAAATCTCGGCGAGCTTTTCTCAACCTTCAAGGCGCAACCGGAATACGTAGAGAAACTGAAACTGCTTAATCTGAAAACTTCATATGCTCTGGCCCTCATGGGAAAGGATGGCCCGGTCGGATACATTGCCCTTCATCTCCGGAAGGATTCCAATAAAGTGCTCGATGAGCGCGTCCAGAAACTTTCACGTGAAGTGGCCTATCGACTTGGTCACGCTATGGAAAACTCCATTCTTTATCACCAATCTCTTGAAGCGATCCGGGCACGGGATGAATTTCTGTCGGTGGCCAGCCACGAGCTCAAGACTCCGCTTCAGTCTCTCATTCTGCAAAATGAGATGAGAAAGCGGATGATCCAAAAAGGAGATCCGGAGGCAGTCAGTCCCGAAAATCTCACTCGTGTATTGGATCTTGATCGACGCCAGCTTAAGCGAATTAACCGCCTCATCGATGACATGCTCGACATTTCGCGAATCAGAAATTCAAAACTCTCGATTCAGAAGGAAGCTTTTGATCTTGCCGTTTTCCTCGAAGATATTACCGATCGGTTTCTGCACGAATTCGAGACCGCCGGTTGCGAGCTGAAAAAAGAACTGCTCCGTCCACTTGAAGTGGTCGCAGACAGTTACCGGATCGAGCAGGTGATTGTGAACCTTCTCATCAATGCAATGAAATACGGTTCAGGGGCGCCGATTACCGTGCGAACAAAAAAACTTTCAGATCGCGTGGTGATTGAAATCGAAGATAAAGGTCCCGGTATCCGGGAAGAAGATAAAGAAAGAATATTCCGACGTTTTGAGCGTGCCAACAGCAATCAGGTTTCCGGCATGGGCCTTGGCCTTTACATCTCACGGCAGATCATGGAGCTTCATCAGGGAAAGGTGTATGCGCGAAGTGAATACGGCAAAGGCTCAACTTTTATCGTGGAACTTCCGCTTTGAGAGAAGTGCATCCATACGGCACATTCATTCCCAAAGGTGCGCACTCCATGCTCATCGGCTCATTTCCCATAGGGAAATTCAGTGATC
Source organism: Bacteriovoracaceae bacterium (assembly GCA_045805035.1). Lineage (GTDB taxonomy): Bacteria > Bdellovibrionota > Bacteriovoracia > Bacteriovoracales > Bacteriovoracaceae > Peredibacter. Next base: position 2,016 of record JBJMLZ010000210.1, on the reverse strand, counting down.
CGAAACGAAAGCACGAAATCAAATCGCATGAGATTGAATTTTTCTTCGGAGGCGAGAAGAATCTTCTGTGGAAACTTCTTGGTGATACCTTCAATGTGCCGCTGAAAAGTAAAAACGACATCGTCGTGTTTCTTACCAAACAAAAGCTCGGCGTCGGTGATGTGATTCGCTCATGTGTGAGAAGAGAAGGCAAGGCCTCGGACAAAGACCTTCTCGAGATTGAATGGAACATGGGACTCCTGGATGAGCTTCGGAAGAAAAAAATTCGGAAGCTGTACTTCACGTCCAAGGGTGTGGAGCGCTGGTTCTATCGTTTGTTTCCTGAGGCCCGTGAAATGTTCGAGGCGCTCGTGCTTATTTCACCTTCGGCGCAAAGCGCGCGGGGACTTGGGGGGTCAGTTGAATTTAAAAAATGGCGAATGAAAAACCCTCATAAAGCGGCCTACGAGTTCATTTTAAAAAAATATAAGGACGCCTTTCTTAGGTCTCAAGATTAAGTTTTCTTAGGGATTTCCCGTGAAGTAGTTGACGCTGGGCGCGGAAATGAATTTATCTATTAATTTTCATGGGTTATTGACTATTTCTTGTATTAAAGGTACTTAAAGATAATGACCAAAAGAATATTAGTCGTCGAGGATGATACTTCCATCCGGGAACTCCTCGTTGAGCTACTAGAGAGCGAGGGTTATAGCGTTGCCTCTGCCGTCAATGGACTTGAGGGCATCCGCTATCTTCAGGGTAATCACGTACCCGATCTCATCCTTATTGATCTCATGATGCCGGTGATGGACGGCTACGCCTTCCGGACTGAGCAGTTGAAACACGAAGTTTGGTCGAAAGTTCCGACGGTGGTGATGTCTGCCGAGGCCAATGCCAAAGAAAAAATGAAGTCCTACAACATCTCCGCTTTCCTCAGTAAGCCAGTCGAGCTCGAGACCATTCTTAAAACCGTTTCACGTTTCATCTGATGCCCACTCTCAAACTTTTTGGTATTCCCAATTGCGATACGGTGAAAAAAGCGCGGACATTCCTCGAGATGAAAAAAATCGATTATGAGTTCGTGGATTTTAAAAAAACTGCACCAACAGCTGACGACATCCAGCGCTGGGAAAAAGTCTTTGGCGGTATCCCGGTGAATAAGGCCGGACAAACTTATAAAAAGCATAAGGAGACGTTTGAAGGGCTCTCTCCCAAAGAGAAGATCGCCTTCATTTCGGCCAATAGCTCCATGATCAAGCGTCCTATTCTCGAGAAAAACGGAAAGGTTCTAACCTTTGGTTTCGACGAAGATGAGTACAAGTCGCTCTTAAAGTAAGTTATGATCTTCGGATGAGCATCGAAAAAATCCGAAAGCACCTCGAAGAATACTCCTACCTGAAATCTCTCCAGTCTCTCCTGTATTGGGACATGGAAACGATGATGCCTTCCGGGGCAATTGAAGATCGTGCCAAACGCCTCTCGTATGTTCAGGGCAAGCTTCACGAGCATATCACCGGCAAGAAGTACAAAAATCTCCTCGAGGACCTGAAAGGGCAGAAGCTAACTGCCCTGGAGAAAAAACTCGCTCGCGAACTTCTCTATGATTATGAACTCCAGGCAGTGCTTCCTCTGAAGCACGTCATGGAACTTTCTCACGCGACTGCGATCGCCAATCACACATGGGCAGAAGCGCGCAAGGAGAATGACTGGAAAAAGTTTGCGCCACATCTGGAGAAACTGATCGCTCTTAAAAAAACAGAGGCAAAGTTTTACAAAGCAAAAAAACCTTACGATGCTTTGATTAAACTCCATGATCGCGAGTTCACCTCGGACAAGATCCGGGTACTCTTTGATGAGCTTCGTGAAGGTCTCGGTAAACTCAAAACGAAAGTGGAGAAAGACGGGAGCTTTGTTAAGGTAAAGGATCTTCTGGGGCCTTTTGATATTCAGACGCAGAAATAACTATCCGAAACAGTGGCGAAACTTTTTGGTCTTCCCAAAGAAATTTCACGACTCGATATTTCCACGCATCCTTTC
>JBJMLZ010000209.1:0-6878 GCA_045805035.1 Bacteriovoracaceae bacterium | reverse complement strand
GAGTGTCCGCTGGGACATTTCAAATGTTCACTTGATATTGATGTGAATCGCGTTCTTCAGACTATCGGGTGATCCGCGTCCGATGATTTTTCCTGGTTGTCTTTCGAGGTCGCGGAAATAAATTGGATCATAGTAATCTCTAAGAAGCATCGTGATCCATCCCTCGTGATTCGAAAAAATCTCTCCACCTTGAAAGGCCCTGATCATCTCTTCATGAATTTTTTGGTAATTCACGCCACCCAGGCTCTTTTTAATTCTTTCCAGAGCAGAGAGAAAAAAATCGCTGTCTCTGCCTTTCACGTAATTCTCGAAAATATTTTTCGCCCGATCCTCAATGGATACTTCCAGGACATACATGGGAGAACTTCTCAGGTGCTGATAAAATCTTTTCGGAAGACTAACCCTGCCGATGACAGCGCTTTCATCTTCCACGAGAATCTTTTTCCCTTCGAGTTCCATGAGCTTCAGTGCAAGTTCATTCTCAAAAGTTATTTGGGAAGGCTGCGGACCAAGTCCTCCAAAGGCCGATCCCCGGTGATTAGCGAGTGCTTCAAGATCGATGTTGCCTGCGATGTGAATGAAATCCGATTTCTTGGAACCAGTCGGGCCACCGATACGGATAAGATCGGGAAGGGGAGCTTCATCAAGCCAGGAGAGAAAAAAACGTCTCAACCTTTTGTAGCCACCTGGAATTGGTTTTTTCCCAAGATCAATCCACTGGCAGGTAATTTCTGAGCGAAGTCCCCCGCGAAAACAGAATACTTCCGTAGAAGGGTTTTTCCGGATGTAATCGCGCCATTTTTCAATTCGCTCTTCTTTGATTTTGCCACTCACCAGTTCATGGCCAAGTTTAATCGCGGCTTCCTGGCCTTTTTCTTTGTAGCAGGTGCCGACCGCCGCTCGTTCAAAGTTGTTCATGATGGGCATATTCACCGAAAAAGGAATCGATCCGTCCGCGAATTCACCCTCTGACCTCACATCAATCAAAGGAGTCCGATTCAAGAAAAGTTTTCGGAGTTCTTCGTCATTCCATGATGACATGAACATCCTGCTTTTCCATGACGGTACCGATGACGGTGGTCCCCGGAAATATGGTGGAGATTCTTTCGACAATATCTTTGGCATAGGCCGGTGAAACAGAAAGTAAAAGACCGCCACTGGTCTGAGGGTCGAATGCCACGAGTCTTTCTGTCTCAGAAATAGTTTCCGCCCACTCGATAGCACTCCGTGTGTACTCTTCATTACTCCGGTGAGCTTTCGTGAGCCAGCCTCTTTCAAGACACTTCATCGTCCCCTGGAATAAAGGAAGACCTTTAAAATTGATCGCGAGAGTTTTATCTGAAGCTTTCGCGAGTTGATATCCGTGGCCGGCCAGACCAAAGCCCGTGATGTCTGTCGCTGCGTGAATCGATGAAATTTCCTCGAGGCTGAGAAGATCGATGACGTTATTCAAACGCTTCATGGATGTAACTGCTTCTTCAGCAAAAGCTTCCTCCACTTCCTGTTTTTTTATTCCCGCGCAGATTGTTCCTGTGCCAAGGGGTTTCGTGAGAATAAGATAATCTCCCACTTTTGCGCCGGCATTGGTCCAGACAGAGTCGTTATCTACAACTCCGGTTACAGAGAGACCGAATTTCAGAGTGTCATCATCAATGCTATGTCCCCCTACAAGGGAAGCTTTCGCTTCAGCTATGACCGATGAAGCGCCCTGAAGAACGGATTGAATCACTGAAGGTTCCATCGTCGCAAGAGGAGCGGCGAGAATCGCCATGCAGGTTTTGGGTTTTCCGCCCATGGCATACACATCACTCAGAGAATTTGCTGCGGCGACTGCTCCGAAGTCAAAAGGGTCATCAACAATAGGAGTGAAGAAGTCGAGAGTCTGAACCAGTGAATGAGTTTCAGAAATTTTGTAAATGGCAGCATCATCAAAGCCTGCTCCGTCGACAGTCAGCCCCTCTATCTTCGGAGGAAAAGTCACTCCTGCAAGGATCTCCCGCAAAATCATCGCGGGAACTTTCGCGGCACAACCGCCTTTTTTTACGGTCTGAGTAAGCTTCATACTATTTCCTGATCAGTCTTCCGATTTTCCCCTCGTCAGTTGAAAACCACAGATTTCCGTCAGGGCCAGTGCGGACATTGCGGAAACGCCAGCCGAGGTCTTTGGCAAGTTCCTCCTGCTTCGTCACTTTTTTCCCATCAAGAACCAAGCGATGAATGTGTTCACCGGAAAGAGTGGCGACAAAAAGATTGTTCTTCCACTGCGGAAAAGTATCTCCGGTATAAAACGTGATGGCAGACGGAGAAATTGAAGGCACCCAATAAGTCAGTGGCTGTTCAGTTCCGGTCTTCGTTCCCTCAGCGATTTTCGGCCCGTGATATTCGCGGCCGTAGGTGGCAATCGGCCACCCGTAATTCTTTTTTCTCTCGATGACGTTAATTTCATCGCCACCACGAGGACCGAATTCAGCTTCCCAAAGTTCATCGGTACCCGGTCTCATGACAAGTCCTTGAGGATTGCGATGACCATAGCTCCAGATTTCAGGCTTGGCGTTTGGAGCGCCTTCAAAAGGATTGTCCTTGGGAACCGATCCATCTTCATTGATCCGAAGAACTTTGCCCTGGTGATACGATATATCCTGTGCCTTTTCGCGATTATCCCGTTCGCCCATCGTAAAAAAGATGTGTCCTTTCCCGTCGAAAACAATTCTTGAACCATAATGGATATCGTTCGAGTTTGGTTTCCAACCGGTGAATATTTTTTTGACGTTGATGAGTTCATTACCTTTCAGTTCTGCCTTCGCGAGAGCAGTTGTCGACTTATCTTTTCCTACCGGCTCGGAATAGGAAAAATAGATGAGATTATTCCTGGAGAAGTCCGGGTGGACACGGACATCAAGAAGTCCCGCTTGTCCTGCTGTGTAGACCGCCGGAACATTCTTGAGAAGAGTCACTGCCTTCGTTTTCGGATCAAGGATTCCCATCTTGCCGCCGCGTTCAGTGAAGATCACTTTCCCGTCAGGAAGAAAATCAAATCCCCAGATGACGTCATCGAGAGATACAATAGTTTCAGCGTCGAATTTCATTCCTTCAGACTGATAGTCTTTGGCGAAGGCCGACGTTGTAAGAAGAAAAAGAAATAAAATTTTCATACTGTCCTCAGATAATTTTAACGAATTGTTCTCTAGGCATGCGAATGCGTGGGCCATAGACGCCTTTGGGATCTCTCTTTCCGGCACTAATAACCATCACAACCTCATCGCCACACTTGAGATCGAGAATGGATTTCACACGTGCGGAATCGAAGCCTTCCATCGGGCAGGTATCAAAACCGAAAGCAGAAAACCCCATCATGATATTCTGACAAGCAAGCGACGTACTTTTCACCGCCCAGACTCGCATGTCTGCAATGGAAGCCGGCTCGCGGGGTATCGGTTTGGAGATACCCATGAGCGGAAGAAATATTTTCTTTAATAGACCAATGATGCCTAACGGCCCCTGCGTATAAGCAAGGGGAACGATTTTTCCGTAATAATCTTTGGCGGCTTTCGGGACATCTGGCTTTTCGTTTAAGAAGGCCAGCATTTGCTTACTGACTGTCTTCCAGGTCTTTCTTTTGGCAACCGCAACGATAAGTTCCTGCGCAGTCCTCGCTGCAGGTTGAGACATACACGCCTCGATGAGTTTTGCTTTTTTTGCGGGATCCTTCACCCAGTAAAATTCCCACGGCTGAAGGTTGGAGGAGTTCGCCGCCATCAGCGCCCAATCAAGGACTTTGTCCACGACTTCGACTGGAACTTTTTCGTTGGTATAGAATCTCACCGACCTGCGATTCTGCACGATCTTATCAAATTCCATCGGCGAAACCGTCTGCATGAATTCTTCATGCTGGTAACCGGCCATATCATCGATAAGTTTCGTAAAATCTGCCATACATACTCCTAGCTTAAGAGGTGCTGGAAATCTTCCATGGAAAGTTTGCCGCTGAAGTAATCGTCGTCATCCTCCGCCATAAGATCGCGGAACAGTTCGCGCTTACTTTGCTGAAGAACAAGAACTTTTTCTTCAACCGTCTCTTTGATGATCGGACGATAGACGGTGAGATTATTTTCCTGGCCGATACGGTGGGCACGGTCGATCGCCTGACGTTCAACCGCCGGATTCCACCACGGATCCATCAGGAAAATGTAGCTCGCAGCTGTGAGGTTGAGACCGAAACCACCGGCCTTCAAAGAAATGAGGAAGATTTGAGCGTCGCCATTCTGGAAGTACTCAACTTGCTCTCCTCTTTTCTTAATGGTCTGAGATCCGTCAATCCGTGCAAACTTCCAGCCCGCGACCCGGATTTTGTTCTCAATGAGATCAAGATAAGTGGTGAACTGGGAGAAGATGAGAGTCTTGTGACCTTCTTCCACGAGCTGCTCAAGATTTTCCATGAGGAAATCGATCTTGGTGGAATGGAGCGCTGGTTGCTTCTGCCAGAGACAAAGTTGCCGGAGCTCAAGAAGTGATTTGAGAACTTCTCCATAGCGCTTCGTTCCCGGGGCAATGATATTCGAGCGAACTGCATTGAGTTTCTGTTTGTAGAATTCTTTTTCTTCGCCAGAGAAGTCGAGGAATACGTGGTTCTCGATCTTTTCCGGAAGCTCTTTCAATACCTGGTCTTTTGTTCTTCTCAAAATAAATGGCTTCACCGTTCTACGAGCGAGAAGACGACTTTTATTTTTAGATGAAGTACGGACGAGTCCCAGGTCTCCCCACACACCTGGCACACAAAGATCCATGATGTTGTAGAATTCAGAGAGATCATTCTCCACTGGCGTACCCGTAAGACAGATACGGAACTTCGCTTTCAACTGGCGAGCGGCATTTGCTCCCAGAGATCGAATGTTTTTCAGGTGCTGAACTTCATCAAAGATCAGGATATCGAATTCTACTTCACCGAGAGTCGAGAAAGATTCTTTTTTCATGAGACCGTACGAGGTGAGAATTACTTGTGCATCTGTTTTAAACTCACGCTCATCACCGTAATAGATTGAGTAGGTAAGATCGGAGAATTTCTCAAGTTCGTTTTTCCAGTTGTAGAGAATTGAAACCGGACAAATGATAAGAATCTTCTTCACTTTCGTTTTTAAAGTCTGAAGAAGCATGATGGTCTGGAGAGTTTTACCGAGACCCATGTCATCCGCAAGACACGCTCCGAAGTGATGCTCATAAAGAAAGCGCAGCCAGTTGTAGCCTTGAGTCTGATAAGGACGAGCTATCTCGGCATAGCGGGGATCTACATCATACTGAGGCATATCCTTCATGGTCATGATCTTTTCGCAGAACTTTTCTTCTTCTTCGGTCAGGGCACCTTCAATCCCCAGGCGCTTAAGTTCAAAAAGCTCAAAAATCCGCGAACGCTGAAGGAAGAGTCCGAACTTTGATGTGCCTTTTCCTGCCTCTTTTTTCTCTCCCTCAAACTTCGTGTAGCGTTTCATGAAACGGAGAAGATCTTTCTGCTCATCAGAAAGGAGAACAAGACCTTTATTTGAAAGAAGGAAATTATCAGTCATCTCCGCATTGCGGATCACTTCGAGGTCATCGTCGCTGACGATCAGATCCAGCTGGAACCAATCGAGCTTGTCGCGATTTCTTTCAAAGCGAATTGAGCTTTTCCATGTCCGCACTTGTTGCTGGTCATAGAAGATCGGAATCTGCATCGGCGCTAGTGCCTGATAAAACGGCGCGACCCCATCAAGAAGATTGTTCTTCGGAATCTGGAAAATGATCTTCCGGTCATCCTTTATGTAGAACGAAGTCTTAAATCCGATTTCCCCGAAGCTATCGAGGAAGGCCAGGAAAACGCGCTTAAAGACTTTTGTCTTCAGTATAAATATCTTCCGGAAAGTCGGGTCAAAGAATGGCAGCTCATCTTCTTTCATCACGAGCGTAATCCATTCGGTCATGATCTGTTTTTTTGAATTACTGTGGAGGTATTTTTTATGAAGAACAGTTTCCCGTTCAAAGTCTTCAATCAGTGTCTTGAAAAATAAAAGCGCATCATTCCTCGTACGGAATGATGATGAGTAGCCTTGATCACTGACAAATAAAAGAAACGGTGAAGGCATGGGAACGAGCTTCTGATCTACAGTGAAAAGTTCTAGCTCGAGATTTAAAAAGCTTTTTCTGGGAGAAGGATTGATAGAGAAGCGATACTCCATGTCTTCTACCGGAAAAGAATCCCAGTTTTCTCCTTCGATCAGAAGATCCGCGATTCCCGCGTTCTTCAACGGAAGGAAAAATCTGATATAGTCCTGAATATCACCGACGACATCAGTGAGCTTGAGACGTGAAACAAGCTCGCGAACCTCTGAAGGAAGATCAAGGGCCTCGCCGGTTCTCCAGTTAAAGAGATAAAGCACATCAAAGACAGAAACTTCTTTGATTTCATCTTCCTCTTTCCAACTGAAAACGTAAGTGTATTTACCCTCGATATAAAGCGCTTCCCGATATTCTTCGAGAGTCGTCGCAGGAACAAGATTCACCGTAAGCTTTCCGCGCCATTTTGAGGGCGCAGGAAAGTTCGCAACTTTTCTATTCACCAAGGTGTATTGAAGTGAGCTGAATGTTGAATTCATTCGCGCACCAGTCATCGACGGCGCCGACTTCACGAGTGTGCCGTATCGATTTACATGAACGCCTTCCTGATTCATGAGTGAGAGCGGCATTCCAGTGGTGCCCGTCTCAACTTGCTTTTCCTGCATGTCACTGAACTTGATGAGAAGGCTCGCAGTATGGTGGCAAGGCCTCTCCGCACTCCAGAGATTACATGAGCACTGAGTAGTCAGGAGATCAGTGGTTATTATGTAGCTGACCTTCGCCTCGTAGTTCGT
>JBJMLZ010000208.1:0-21239 GCA_045805035.1 Bacteriovoracaceae bacterium | reverse complement strand
CCTGGAGAGCGGCAGCAGTGACTCCCGTACAGGTGGAATCACCAGCGACGTAAACATTCACTTTGTTCTTCTTGAAGACTGCGGAGAAATTATTATTCAGCGTGAAGGCATGCGCAGTGGAAACGAAAATAAAAAAAAGAAATATAAATTTCATCATCATTCCCAGTAATGAGTGAGGAAAAGCGAGTAAGAAACCTGCCTGCGCTCTTCCTGAAAAAGTGAATAGGTATAAGTCTGCACTCTGGCCGACCAGTCATCACTCAAGAGTGCTTCAAGTCCCAGGTCAAAGGTGTTGTTCAAGGCGGAGCGGTTCTCATCCGGATTATAAAACTCCGACTGGCCGCCGCCGTTATTGATCGTGGTCTTTCCGCCTTTGCCGTGAATGTTGAGCCACATGAGACTGGTTCCCACACGCACGCGGAGCCAATCGAGGAGGTCGTAACCGATGTCTCCGCGGATCATAAAAAGATTTTTGTACATGTTGGAGTCGCTGTCGTTCATGAACGGCAACACCCAATTGAGTTCCGGTAGAAATTTCCATCCGGGGCCAAGAGAAAATCTCATCCCCGCACCAATCGTCGGAGAGAAAGCAAACTTTCTCTGGGTTCCCGAACCGTCAGTCTGAACGTGGTTAAAAAACTCAGTGTGTGTTCCGAACTGGAATGACCAGGCCTCGACTTTGTCCCACGAATTGGCCTGCGAAGTGTTCTGTGGTCTCGGTGCCGGACGTGGTTTCGTGCCACGTTTGACGTGCGTTTCCGGCACAAATCTTTGCGCACAAACAGCAGTCGAGAAACCGAGTACCGCGGTCAGCATTACGAGAGAAAGTCGCATCCTTAATTGCTATCAAAATAAGCACGCTCTCGCTATCATAGACGACATTCCGGAGAGAAATATGTTCGAAAATTTCAAAGTGCCAAGTGAACTTCGTCCGAGTGATCCACGCTTTGGAGTTGGCCCTTCATTAATTCCTGTTCAGCATGTGAGAAATCTCGCTGACACCGGCACTTCTCTTCTCGGAACAAGTCACCGGAGACCAGCGGTGAGAAAAGTTGTTCAGGAACTTCAGGAAGGTCTCAAAAACTATTTCAAATTGCCTGTCGGTTACGAAGTTGTACTTGGAAACGGCGGCGCCACTCTTCTCTGGGACATGATTGGTCTCGGTCTTGTCGAGAAATCATCTCTGCATTTTGTGACCGGAGAATTTTCTGAAAAGTGGTACAAGGCCCACGCGCAGATTCCGTGGATCAAAGCGACTGAAGTGAAGGTGGCGCCGGGTGAAGGGATCAATGCTCGCGAAGAAGGCGCACATGATTTCATCTGCACGACTTTGAATGAAACTTCAACGGGTGTGATGATTTCAGCACTACCAACAATTAAAAATGAACATACACTTCTCGCGATCGACGCCACTTCCGGCGCGGGCCAGATCAAGGTCGACTGGAACAAATCCGATGTTTATTATTTTGCTCCTCAGAAAGTGTTTGCTTCTGACGGGGGCCTCTACATCGCCATTCTTTCTCCGAAAGCGATTGAGCGCGCACTGAGAATTCAGCAGGACAAATCCCGCTACATTCCGGAGTACATGAAGTGGTCTCACGCGATCGAGAACTCGCGCCAGAATCAGACTTACAATACACCTTCGATTGCGACGATCTTCCTGATGAATGAACAGGTGAAGCTCATGAATAAGCTCGGCGAAGACAAAGTCATCAGTGAGGCAAAACGCAAAGCGGATCTGATGTACGGATGGGCAGAAGAAAAATCTTATCTCAGCCCATTCATCAAAGAGAAATCTTTCCGCTCACAAGCAGTGGTAACGATTGACATCGACGACAAGTATAACGTTGATGATCTCACCAAAGTATTGCGCGCACAGAATGTAGCAGTGGACATCGAGGCCTACCGGAAACTCAATCGTAATCAGCTTCGAATCGCGCTCTTTCACAACGTGGCCTACGACGATCTCGTTAAGCTCACGAAAATAATTTCGCTCGCGATTGAATCACATTCGTAAATTTTAATCCGGATTCTTACAACGGACGCGATGAACTTAAGCTTGCCTTAAAGTTGATCTTAGGCCAGCGCGCTCCTTTTCACTCATTTGCCCGACATTGGTAAAATTTATAGTGGTGTCATCTTGCCATCTTGAGAGAGCTTTCGAGCGTGGGCTATAAAGCTCAGGCTTTTTTGATTCTTAACCAAGGAAGACACATGAAAAAAGTCCTTCTATGTTCGGCCCTTCTGATGGCGACAAATGCGTTCGCTCTTCGCTGGGATCCGTCCAACAATCCAAGTAACATGACCCGTATTGCGAAAGGGCCGATGCTCACTACTTTTAGTGATCTTCCGCTGGCAGCGACTCTCACTGACAATCGCTATGCCTGGTCTGAAACCTACTGGCCATCAAACCTCGGTGGTATCGCTTATCGCTGGAATCATCCTGATCCACAGCCGTTTAAGTATCACTTGAACACAAAAGAAGAACTCAAGGCCATGAGTCAGGCGCAACTCGCGCAGCTCTCACCGGCCGAGCTCTATGACATTGCCCAGGGCGATTACAATTACACACTTACAAGAAAGGTTTTAAGTCAGTTCACGACTCACGATCTTTGGTGGGAAGGCATCTGTCACGGATGGTCTCAAGGTGCGGCCAACTATCCTGAGCCTGCTCCGGTCGTTGTCACTAACCGCGATGGAATTCAGGTTCCATTCGGTTCATCAGACGTAAAAGGTTTGATTGCCATGCACGAGGCGTTTAACTTCGGCGGAACATCTGGCTTCGTCGGCAAACGTTGCGCCGTTCGCGGTAAAGTTCCGGGTGAAGAAGATCCACGTGACGGACAGGTACCTATTCCTTCTCCGGAAGATTACAACAGCCCGGCCTGTAGTGACATGAACGCTGGTGCCTTCCACGTTGTGACTGCCAACATGATTGGTATTTATTCAAGAAGCTTCGTTGCTGATATCGACCGTCTGAATGACGTGTGGAACCAGCCGATCTACGGATATGAGTCTGCGATTAAGTCTGAAGAACCAGTAACGCCTGAACAGCGCCTGACTGGCGTTGAAAGACGTGTTCGTGTGACAACGAAGTTCACTTACGGAGAAGAGCTCAAGTTCTGGTCTGCGGAGTTCGCGGCCCAAGGCCTTCATAACTTCGTTTCAAAAGAACCTGTAACTGGAACAATTCACCAGGAATTCCGTCATAAGGACTACGAGTATATTCTCGAGCTCGATGGTGCCGGTAAAATTATCGGTGGTGAGTGGGTAACTGAAACCCGTCCTGACTTTATGTGGATCTTCGAGCGCGCGCCTAAGTTCAAGAACGGCCGCATGCCGCTCGCGGGCCTCAACGCCATCTACAGACCAGTTCGTCGTTAATTAAAAAAATCAGGCGGCCTTCGGGCCGCCTTTTTTTTTGCTTAGTCTTTCTTATATCCGGATAAAAATTCGTTCTTAAATTCGAGATAACGATCTTCGAGGATCGCCTGTCGCGCTCGTGTCGCAAGAGACTTATAGAAAGAAATATTGTGAGCAGTAGCAAGGATCTGCCCGAGGATCTCGTTGGAATCAAAAAGATGCTTGATGTACGCGCGTGTGAAGTTCGTGTTCACGTAGTCTTTCAGGTTCGGCTCGATCGGGAAAAAATCACGACGATAATTTTTGTGCTCGATACGGATTTTTCCGCGATTGGTGAAGAGCGATCCTCCGCGGGCAAATTTTGTCGGGATAATACAGTCACTCATATCAATCCCGTTTTCCCAGATCATGAGAAGATCTTCCGGCATACCCACACCCATGACGTAGCGGGGCTTATCTTTCGGCATGAGCGGTGCTGTGTAACGAACAATGTGCTCCATATGTTCCGGACCTTCACCTACGGAAACGCCCCCGATGGCGTAACCGGGAAGATCGCGCTTCGTGACTTCTTCCACGCAAATCTTACGATACTTCTCATAGACACCTCCCTGGACGATACCGAAGAGTGCCTGCTTGTCGTTCTTCCAGGCCTCGATACAGCGATCAAGCCACCGGTGAGTTCTCGCAATCGAGTTCTCGACGTATTTTTCGGTCGCAGGATAGGGAATGCATTCATCGAATGCCATCATGATGTCAGAACCTAAATTCTGCTGGACCTGGATGGAAATTTCCGGAGTGAGAAGAACGTTTTCACCTTTGGCGCCCTTGAAATTGGCCCCTTCTTCAGTGATGGAATTTTTCTGAAGCGAGAACACCTGAAAGCCGCCGGAGTCAGTGAGGATCGCGCGATCCCAGCCCATGAACTTGTGAAGGCCACCAGCTTTGGCGATCAACTCTGAACCCGGAGTGAGATGCAGGTGATAGGTATTTGAGAGCATGATCTCGATGTTGAGATCCACGAGTTCTTTCGGTTGCAGCGCCTTGATCGCACCGTGAGTTCCTACGGGCATGAACACGGGAGTTTCAATATCGCCGTGAGGAGTGCTAATGACACCTGCGCGGGCACCGCAATGCTTGTCCACGTGAACCAGTTTGAATTTAAAATTGTCATTGATCGACGAACGAACGTTCATAATAGAACTTCCTTGGGTAAGTTGTTTTCCAGAGGTCCCGGGACCCCGGCATTTCCACTATAGGAATGGGATGATTCCTCCCTATCAGATTCTCCTGCCCTTGTTGAGCCTTTTCTTTGTGAGGGTAGATCTTACAGACCTCTTTCCGCTGACCATTCCCGTTCAGGTGATTGATATCCATGATGGAGATACGATGACGGTGAGGTCAGGTCGCAGGATGATGAGAGTGAGATTGTCCCGTATCGATGCACCTGAACTTTCGCAGAAATTTCATCAATCGAAAATGAATGCCGGATTTCCCGCCCGCGATTGTGTGAGAAAGCTTGTTCCCGCAGAAACAGTTCTGTCGATCCAAGGATTCGATCTTTATCACCGCACACTCGGTGATATCGGAGGAATCAATTATCTCGCAGTGAAAAATGGCTGCGCCGGAATTTATCCGCACGCGAGATTCTCTTCTGTGAATGAAAAAATGGAATTCTTACGTGCGCTCAACGAGGCCAAAAAAAATCGCCGCGGCGTCTGGGGCCACGGCTGTTATATGATTCCGAAAAAATATCGAAAGATCAGTAAACGAGGCGAACACCCGCAGTGGCACCGACGACTTCACTCGCGAGCGACTTATCCGCCTGGACGAAGATCCGGATGAACGGAAGGTTGAATTGAATACCTGCGAACGCGCGCGAAGTGAATGAAGTGGCCCTGCCGGTGGCATTGATATTCGCCGTCGGCTGAACCTTGATCGTCTGACCACCGCCGCAGGCGCCGCCGGTACAAGTGATCGGGGATTCACTGCCGTTCAAATCGCCTTTTCCGCGCGCCTGGCCCCAGTTGTAATCAACGCCTAAACCAGTATAGAGCGAGAGGAAGTAGACAAGCTGCACATCGGTGGAAAGTGCCAATGGAATAGAGTGAGTGGCGGTCATGATCCGCGCCACTGGCCTTCCGCTGATCGTCCCGTTCAAAGTTTCACCACCCGGGCCCGTGGTATTTTCAAAGTCACTCGAGTTCTTCGTGATTTGACTGTGGAGAGTAATGTTGTTCCGGTTGTATTCATAGCCGAACGTGAATTTCACGCCACCCCAACCAAGCCACTTCGAGCCGTTACCTTTGATCCAGTCGTAACGAAAGTGCGTGCCCAGAGACAACATGTCCAGATCGACGTCGGATTTCTCGCCGGGCTTGTTGTTCATGTTCTTCTGGAGATCGTAGCTCATGAAGTTGAAATAAACATTCAGGCGATCCGTATCCATTCCCATGAAGCGCTTGGCATCCATCCACGAAAGGTTCATCCCGATGATCGCACCCGGAGCAACTGCCGCGCCGGAGAGGTCAGAGTTCGTGGTCTTGTCTTTGTGAAGATCTGCGCCCGCACCGACCCCTGCACCGATCAACATCACGTCCATGTTCGAAGCATAGTCAGTCCCGATGCCTTTACCGGCGAACACCGATGAGTCCGCCATGCCTTTCATCAGGCGAGTGGGCTGACCGCTGGGAAGGTCCTTGTTGATATCCTGTTCGACCGCCGCAATTTGAGTGTCGATGTAATTACAAAAGGACTGTTGAGCGACACCGCCACTACAGTTCACGCCGTAATCAGTGACTTTGAGATCAAAGAGCTGGGCAGAAGCGGTGAAAGGCACGAGAGCGAGGAGGAAAAGGATGATTTTCATTGAGATATTTTACGTTGGGGCATGGCCCGGGAACATTCAGAATTTTTTACCCCTGCCACTGACAGCACCTGAGGCGTGTGATACACCAAGCCCAACTTTATTAAGGAATTCTTATGGCCTTTGTCCGCGACGTCGAACTACACCCGTCTCTCAATGGTTTTTTTGAGGAGAAGGGGTTTAAAACTGCCACCCTCATCCAGAAACGCGTGATCCCCGAGATCCTTGATCGGAAATCGCTGATTGTTTTGTCTGAAACCGGCTCGGGGAAAACTCTCGCTTACGCGCTTCCGATCGCGAGCAGAATCAAAGAACGCGAAGAACGTACCGGTGTGAACACGGTGAAAGGCGCTCCGTATGCCTTGATCGTGGCACCGACTCGTGAACTCGCTTCGCAGATCTTCCAGGTCTTCAAGGGAATTTCGTATCACGCCAAAGTCCGCGTGCGCGATCTCACCGGTGGCGACACTCACGCGAAGATGAAATCTGTCGCGAGTGGTTCGTATGAAATTCTCATCGCAACTCCTTCACGCGTGAAGAGTGCGCTCCAGAAAAAAGAACTCCAGCTTGGACAACTTCAATATGTCGTCTTCGATGAGGCCGATCAATTATTTGATATGGGTTTCAAGCGCGATCTCGATTTCATGATCGAGTACTTCGACATGAACCAGGTCCAGTTTAATTTCATCACCGCGACTCTTCCGATTGAAGTCGAGAACTACATCATGGAGAAATTCGCGGAGACAAAATTCACGCGTATCGCATCGGATGTTTCACACGCTCCCCAGTCGCGCATTGAAACTTACAACGTGAAAGTCACGCCGGAAGAAAAAGCGATGGTCGTGCGCATGTTCCTCGAAAAGCAAGCGAAGGGCCGCGGGATCATCTTCACGAATCAGCAGAACCAGGCGGATGATCTTTTCAAATATCTCTCAGAAAAAATGCCGAAGCTCAAAGTGAGAGTGCTCCACGGTCAGCTCGAGAAAAAAGAGCGCGAGTCTGCGATCCGCGCATTCGTGGAAAAGAAAGCGCAGATCCTTGTTGCCACTGACATTGCTGCCCGCGGGATTGATATTCCTGATCTTGAGTGGGTGGTGAACTTCGGTCTTCCGAAAACCGGAATTTATTATCTTCACCGCTGCGGACGTGTCGCTCGCGGAGGAAGAAAAGGTATCGTCTACAATCTCGTCGCTCATCACGACGCCAAGATGATTGCAATGATCAACCAGGCGATCCAGACTCAGCAGCATCTGAACCTCGACATCATTCCTGAGGAAAAGATGAAGGCGGAGAAAAAAGTCTTTGTGAAAAAAGCGGCGAAGAAGCCGGCCACATTCAGAGGGAAGGAAGACGCCCCGGCGCCGAAGAGAAATCGCGGGATCAGACGTCGATAAATCTCAGGACTTCATCTCGTTTGGCGAGTGTATCCGTGTAGCCGAGCTCAATCAGTGGGCCGGTGTAATGATTATCAAACGCGAGATAACTCATCAGATCCGATCCCTCGGTATCCGAGACACCAATCCCTTTTAAGAGATAGCGCAAAAACGGCGGAAGCTTATCCGGAAGGTTCTTCGCCAGCTTCCCGAGATCTTTTGATGGACGAAGCATGAGAATCGGAATCTCTTTCTGATCGGTGCGCATGCCACCACTCAGGCGATTAATTTTCAAGAGTCTTTCCACATCACCCTCAAGTGAATCGAGAAAGATCGCGTTCATCATCACACCAAGAATTTGTCCGATCGTCGGGTTCTGGGCAGCACTGAAGGCCATCTCGCGCATTTTTTCTTTCGGATGCGGGAAGCGCACGCCGATCGCGATGATTTTATCAGCGCCGAGGTGAATCGCAGGAGAAAGGGGAGTCGTCTGACGGATACATCCGTCGCCGAAATAACTGTCGCCGATTTTTACCGGAGGAAAGAAAAAAGGAATCGCGGATGAGGCCATCAGATGATCTTCGTTGAGATCCGTGCGAACCGCAAAGCGATCCGAGCGCGCCCATTCTTCTACGGTCGGATGGCCTTGATAAAAAATCACGGAACCACCAGTAGTGTAATTGGTCGTGGAGAGTGAAAGACCGTAAAGATGGCCCTTATCGATATTTTTTCTGACGTCGGAAAAATCTGTCTCGCGACGAATGAGTCGGCGAAGGGGTTTGGTATCAAGAAGGTGATTGGCCTGGCTTCCTTCAGTGGTGAGACCTCCAAAGAGAGTTCCGCCCAGCCACTTCACTCCCATTTCCGAGAGACTTCTCATGCGCACGTCATAAACGTTGTTGGGCTTAATGCGGGTCCAGAGTTCAACGAGATTGCGGGTGGCAATGTCCCAGTTTTCACAATGGGCAGCGTAGTAGGTGGCATTGATGGCGCCTGCTGAGTTGCCTGCGATCACGTCAAAGAGATTGGATTTTTTGCCAGTGATCTCCTGGAGGGCGCGTACTACCCCCGCCTGATATGCGGCCCGGGCCCCACCACCTGTCATTACGAGACCAATCTTTTTGTCCATGCTTTGATTATACTCCTTTTGACCGCCGCATAAGCTAAAAAACTATTAACCCCGTGTGTGAAAGCGGGTAAAATGCGATGGAATTTAACCTAGCAAAAAGGCCCTTTATGAAAGTTCTCGTTACAGGTGCATCTGGATTTGTCGGACGTCGTGTGGTTGAGCAACTCCTTCGGCATAAACACGAAGTCACTGTGACCACCAGAAGTATCGCCAAAGCGGCAGTGGTTCTGGGGTCTCACTGTAAATACGTATTGTGGCCGGATACCAATGAACTTCCCCCTGCAGAAGCTTTCCTCGGAGTGGACGCCGTGATCAATCTCATGGGCGAAAACATCGGAGAGAAAAAGTGGGACGAGGCCCAGAAGAAAAAAATTTACGACTCACGCATCAACGGTACAAAAAACCTCGTCGAGGCGATGAAGGCCCTCCCGAAAAAACCAAGAGTGCTTGTGAACGCTTCCGCGGTCGGCATCTATGGTTCTCATGGAGATGAAGCGCTTGATGAAAACGCTTCTTCGGGAAATGATTTTCTCGCCACGGTCTGTAAGGACTGGGAAGCGGAAGCAATGAAGGCAAAAGATCTCGGTGTCCGCGTGGTCCTTCTCCGCACTGGTGTTGTCTTCGGAAAAAATGGTGGCGCGCTCAAGAAAATGCTTCCGATCTTCAAGCTTGGCCTCGGCGGGAAAGTCGGTTCAGGCAAGCAGTATATGAGCTGGATCCACGTCGACGACCTCGCTTCGATGTATGTCGCGGCAGTGGAAGACAATACGATGAATGGCCCTTTCAATGCCGTCTCTCCGTATGCAGTGACCAATGCTGAGTTTTCAAAGACCCTTGGAAAGTGTCTCGGACGACCGGCCATTCTTCCTGCCCCGGCCTTTGCGATCAAAAAAGTGCTTGGGGAGATGTCGACAATTGTTCTGGAAGGTCAAAAGGTTGTGCCGACGAAGCTCAAACAAAAGAATTTCCAGTTCCGATCGGCGAATTTAGAGAAAACTCTGAAAGAATCCGTCCGGAGATAATCGAACCTGTCTAAATGTTCGACAGTACCTGTAATGTTTCCCCTTGAATGAATGCATTCCTCTCAATCCATCTAACATGGAACTAATTCATAAAGGGGAGAGCTATGTTTAAATTTATTATCATTGGTATCATTGCTGTCATCTTTTCATTGCCAACATTTGCGACCACACTGAACTGTGAAGCAACTGAAGACGGTGAACTCAAACTTCTCTACAGCGGCTTCAGTGCCGTTTGTAAGTCGCTCAACCATTCCATCTTTACAATGAAGATTGGAGGAGCGGGTTTTATCGTGCATGCGCGCAGTGGTGGCCATTTCAAAGTTCATTGCCCTTTTCAGGATGACCCAACTGGATATTATGCCGGGGGCCAGTTATCCGCTGGTTCAATGATTGGTGTAGGAGGCCTCGCTTTCGCTGGAAGCGAAGGTGTTTGCACTGCCGGTGGCCTGGATTTCGTATTAGGATTGGACGCTGCCGTTGATTACGTCAAAATCCGTAAGATCAATTGTAATGGCAAAAGAGCACACAGCTACGAATGCGAAACCGCGGGTCGCCTTTCCAATAAATTTAGTCTCGGAAATTAATTTAAAAACGGAAGATGACCTGCTTTAAGCGGGTCATCTCTTCAATCGCATACTTCACCCCACCCATCCCAAGCCCTGCACGTCCATGACCACCGAACGGCATCCAGTCCACTCGGAAAGCGTTGTGATTGTTCACCACCATCGTCATGGTGGAAATTTTTTGTGAAAGGTTCAATGCTGCCTTGATGTCTTTTGTATAAAGGCATGCTTCGAACGGATAGGGATTAGAGTTGAGATAATTCACGAGCTCGTCTTCATCTTCGTAACTATTGAGACAAACCACCGGACCGAAAACTTCATTCGTCATGAGACTCGCCTCTCTCGGCACGTCGGCAAGCACGGTGGGAGTGAGATACTGTTTTGAGTTCCCCTGAACCTCATTTCCGCAAAGAAGCTTTGCTCCTCGCTTGATCGCTTCATCAATGTCTTTTTTTATTCTCACTACTTCTTCGGGGCGAATGAGCGGGCCCACGTCGGTGCTGTCATCCATCGCCGTGCCGGTTTTGAGTTTCTTCACCCGTTGGACGAACTCATTCTTAAAAACTTCATAGACATTCCGATGAGCAAAAATTCTTTGGGTCGAAATGCACACCTGGCCCGCGTGATAAAACGATGAGCGCACGAGCTGCGGAATCGCCTCCCGGAGATCAGCATCTTCGCGAAGGATAGCGGGAGCAATTCCTCCATGCTCCATGATGATCCGGGTTCCCGGTGCAATTTTTTTTCTCATCTCCCAGCCGACCTTGGCGGAGCCGATGAAATTAACGAACGCGATTTTTTCTGAAGTCAGAAGTTTTTCCACGTTGACGGTGGAAGAGGTGAAGACCACCAGGCACTCAGGGGGAAGACCCGCTTTTTTGAACATCTCGTCGAGAACAAATGCCATGACGGGAGTTCCCGATGCAGGTTTCAGAATGACCATGTTTCCGGCCGCGATCGCAGGACCCACCTGGTGAGCGAGATTATTCAGCGGATGATTGAAGGCAGAGATCGCAAGCACCGGCCCGATCGGTTCTCGCGTCGTGAAGTTCAGATGATTTTTCCCTGCCTCAGTCCGGTCCATGGGAATCGTTTCACCGTGAATGCGCCAGCATTCTTCTGCACAAAGTTCGAAAGTGTCCTTCGCGCGAATCACTTCCACTTTTGCGTCCTTTAAAGGTTTGCCGCCTTCGCGAGCGACGAGAAGTGAGAGTTGGTCGACGTGCTTTCCGATTTCAGTAGCAATTGCTTTTAATATCCGGATTTTTTCGAACGCAGGCATCGCGCGCATTTTTTCCTGAGCAGCTGGTATCATCGAAAGAATTTTTTCCGCATCTTCGGCCGTTCCGAACTGGACTTTGGTGAAAGGAGCGAGATCATTCGGTGAAGTGACGGAACGGAATTCGCCCCGGGAAGCGGTAAAAGTCAGGGAGTACTCGTTCTTCAGGGGAAACATATTGGTCCTTACTGCACTTTGGTTTAACATAGAGACATGAGAGCTTTCATTTTCCCACTGCTGGTTGTCCTGTCGATCCTCGCCGCATCTTGCACAAAAGAAGTCAGGTATAGCAAAGAAGAGCTTTTGAAAAAGGCGCAGGCAGCGGACCCGACGGTGACGATTGTTCTCCCGCGTTCGATGAACGAAGGCATCAGTTGTTCAAACTATTCTGAGGGCTGTGTCTCAGGACACACGGTGAAATTGAAGAATCTCGACTTCATTGCCGTCGAATTCGGCACGGAAGCTGAGGCAAAATACGCGGCCAAAAAAATTCGTGGTTACTACGTCAGAAACTGGGTCTTTGATGATGTGACCGGTGAACCCATACTCGAAGAATTCGTATCACGGGTTCTCGACGCTAAAAAGCCGTAAGAATACTCCCTCAAAAAACACCAGACGTTCGCGCCACTGATCGGCGAGTTCACTCATCTCCGGATGGGCGGCCGTCATATCTTCAAGTGTTTTCCGGAAGAGCACGAGCCAACGCCCCACTTCGCCTTTTTTGATTTTCAAAGCAAGGTGGAGATTGGCAACGTCAAAGGGATGCGTGATCGTGCGTTCGGTTGTTCCGAGGAGCTGAAGATCCCAGAAGGAAGCGATCCGGGGAATGTGTTCGTCAAAATCTTTGATGTTCCGGAAGTGGTAGCCGATGAGAACGTCGATCCTGGCCTTATCGTAAAATGAATCCACTACTGCAAGAATCCATTCCGCCCTGGTCATATCGGCGCCACTAGTCCTTCCAGCCGCGAATAGAAAACTTCCGAAACCTCTTTCGCCTGAAAACCCTGATGGAGGAAATAGTCGAGTTCTTTCTTGTCCGTGAAGGTGAGTTTTGTTCCACCCTTCATGATGTGACAGCGCCGGGCCTCTTTCACTTCATGAAATTTCAGGAGCGCATATTGGATGTACATCTGA
Organism: Bacteriovoracaceae bacterium; assembly: GCA_045805035.1. GTDB lineage: Bacteria > Bdellovibrionota > Bacteriovoracia > Bacteriovoracales > Bacteriovoracaceae > Peredibacter. Next base: position 8,513 of record JBJMLZ010000208.1, on the reverse strand, counting down.
TCAGAGACGACCGCGTGATTTTCCGGTTCAAACGGATAAGGCTCGAAGAAATAGTTCCCGTCTTTTCCCGGAACCATGAGAATGCAGCCGAGAATTTTCTTGTCCTGCTCGAAGGTGAGAAGAGTTGCGCCCCACGATTCCCAGAGAGAAAGTTCGTCAGCAGTAAAAGGCACATCGAGATCTTTGGCGGGAAGGAGATAATCCCCGACATTCACTGAGCCCAGTTTTTTCCATTCCGCTTTGATTTCTTTCTGAGCTTCTTTCGGAAGATTTCCGAGATAGTCCTGATACGACTTCGCATTCTTCGGAAGTGCTTCAAGAACGTGACGAGCGCGCAGGTGAGTCGGGGTCAGATCTTTCAGTTTGAAATTCTGAAGACCCTTAATGTCGTGAATGTCATGAGCAACGATATCAGAGCGCTTTTCATATTCGTGAATGAGTGACTGCATCTTATCGTAACCGGAGCGCGCGAACCTGGCATCAAAGAGGCACACGCCGCTATTTCCGCCAAACACGTTCCAGATGACTTCTTTCCAGTGTTCCTGATCCTTGTTCCAGAAACAGATTTTTTTCCAGAGCCTCTGCCAGAAGGAAAGATAGTTTTCCCACGGAACTTTCCGCAGACAAACTTGTCCGAAACCAATCGGTGTATTCTGAGTCGGACCGAAGAAAAGGAAATAAGTAAAGAGATCGCCTTCGGGTGCCAGGTCCTGGGCGCGTTCGATGAAATGGAAGTTCGGCACTTCCTCTTTCAGTAACAGCTCGAGGGCCGGGATGAACTCGGGATCAATATCATGAAGTGAGTTGAATTCCTGGACGATCAGCATTTCAAACTTTGATGTCGCGTGCGCAGTACGGACACAGCTTCCAGAATTGAAGGTCAAATATTTTTCCACACCCGCATTCGTACTCGTGGCTGAAGTCTTCAAGATCTTCGTGAAGAACGAAGATGTCTGGCTTCATCGCGCGGATCGTAAGGGAATTGGCCATGTAACCACCCGGGAGCAGGGGATCTGCTCTGAACATCGCAGGGCCAATGGCTTCATTCACACGAATCTGGACTTTGATATCTTCGCGTCCTTGGAGATCGTAAGCGGGAAGGCCTGCCATGTTTTCAAGTTCGCGGATGATTCTTTGTGCTTCTTCAGGATTTGGATTCAGGGTTTTCAAATCGCCTCCAGCGACGTTCGAGGAGAGTAATCAACTCCCGCACGGCCCTTTGATGGGCATTGAACCACTTCCATGGTCCTGGCTTAATTTTATCAAACTCCCGGAGAAAATACACGCCCTGGTTACCACATTCCTCAATCGTCCGGAGAGTCCACTCGACCACCTCAGGATTCTTGTGATGGAGAAGACGTTTCAAAGTTTCCAGGAAATCAAATTCAAGGCGGTTGCCTTTGTTAAAGCGGGCCTGAAGAACGTGTTTTCTGGCCGCGTTCAACGCAAACACAATTAAGTGATCAGGAGTATCGGAATTAAGAACGGAAATGATCCCTTTTTCAAAACCCTGATAGGGAATCGACGAGTGCTCGATGAGACAGAGGACTTTTTCGAGCTCTTTTTTCTCGAGAAGAAAACGTTCAAGCTCTTCGGTCTCTTCTTTCGAGAATCGTGTGAGTCCGCGATGTCCCTGCTCGATTCCTTTCATGATGGATTGGTAGCGTTCGTCGAGGTTCATTTGATCAGAGCACGCCGGCGCCGACACAACGGACATTCCGGTCTGTAATCAGTGTCGCTTTTTCGAGCGTCCCCTGAGTCTGGTTATAGGTCCAGGCAGTTCCGCGATCAGTGGCAGTAGAATCCAGAGTGGCGGTCCAATAAGGAGTACTAGTCACTTCGCGAACAACAAAGCGAAGGCCATTGATGTCGGCCTGAAGAAAATCATTTCTAGTCGGCAGTCTCCACTGGATGTTAGCAACCGTGAAAATATGGGCGCCGATACAGCTCGGTGTATCGGTAACTTCTGTCGAGCAATCAGTGGTATCGTTTTTTTCTTTGTTCCCGCTCGCCTTACACCAGTTCGTCGTATCGACGAGGTCAGACCACAAAAGCCCGGTGCGGGTATCAAGCCAGATTTCATTTGTTCCCAGACGGGCGACGAGTCTCCAGAGTGATTCACCATTGGTACCGTTAGAAGTTCCGTTCCAGCTGGCGCTTGTATTATTTTGTTTCACACAATCATCGATCCGCTGAGTGATCGTGGCCGCCGCATCGATGATTCCGCAATTCAGTGTCGGACGTCCAAGTCCCGTGCGGGTTTGAACGTTCACACCATGTTTTCCTTCATCATCAGTGGAAAGTTCCGGCACCACTCTGTAACCGGGTGGGAGACTTCCGGCGACAATCAGATCGCGCTCAAATCGCGTAGTCATCACATCGAGTCCACGCGCACGCGGAAGCTGCGAGGCCTGCAGAAAATTATCTTCCGTGGTCACTGGTTGATCGTTTTCGATCAGCGGACGGCGGCCGGAGGAATAGTCCTCTCCGCAACCGAAGGTCGAAAGAGCAAGAATCAGAATGGGAAATAACGTTTTCATCAGTACTTAGTGTAATTATTCCGGATGGGCTTTGTAAAATTTACCCTCGTAAAAAGGTAGGAAATCCTTGGGTTTACCCCCCCATCCCCCTGTGATAGGATGCGGGCCCATGACGACCCTGTTAATTAACTCCATTTATCGCGCGACTGAAGGCGAAGGAATCCACATTGGAATCCCTCAGATCTTCGTGCGTTTTCAGGGCTGTCACATCGGTTGCGTGAACTGTGACTCGAAAGAAACATGGGATTTCGATCCGGCAATGACCACGACTCTCGATGACGTCATGGAACAGGTAGAAGTCCTTTCTCAGGACATCATCAAGCGAGTTTCGATTACCGGCGGTGATCCTCTTCATCCGTCGCACATTCCGTCGCTGCTTGAACTCATTCGCGAACTGAAGAAAAGAAATTACTACATTAACATCGAAGCGGCGGGAACGCGGATCGTGAAAGACGTTTTCGATGCTGTCGATTTTGTTTCTTACGACATCAAGACGCCTTCAACGAAAGTTCGCACGAGCCCGGATCTTCTTCTCAAGTTCATCAATGAGTACGGCCTCAAGGCGCAGGTAAAAGCAGTTGTCGCGGACAAGAAAGATTTTGAAGTTGTGTACGATGCTTTCCATTTTGTGAAAAACAGCGGCGGCAGAGTCGTTCCGTGGTGTCTCACGCCTTGTTACGAGCCGGAAGAAAAGTTTCCGATGCTGAGATTTCAGCAAGTGGTGAAGCTCAATGAAGATTTCGGATTACCTTTCCGTGTGATCGGTCAGCAACACAAATGGATGTACGGCTCCGAAGCCAAGCAAGTCTGAGAAGTCCTGATTAAATCCGATAAATTTAGATAGAACCGATGCCATAGTGATTGTGGTGCTTCCCGCGCCTTTCTTGAAGATGATCTCATGGATACAAAGCTTTCGTTCAGGCCTATCCTTTCATAAAGAGGCATGCTGCATGCAAAACGAAACTTCTGAGAGGCTCACGAAAAACATCGATAACATCATGAAGCTCTGGGAGACCAGAGTTTATAAAGAAGTCGATGCTGCCCATCATCAGGAGAAGCTTGCCTTGAGGAATTCTCTCCCGGAATACCTTTCTCAATTGGCAAGCGCGCTCTCCACCACCATCGATCGGAACTCCGCCAGAAAGGCCAGTGATAAGGCAGACAGTAGGCGCATCGGTCAGAAACACGGAAAAGAAAGGGCCTCGAGCAGGGACTACACCATCGACCAGCTGATCTTTGAATATCATATTTTAAGACAGGTCATCTGTGACGTCATGGAAACCGAGGCCATACTGACGCCGAATGAGCGTGAAGTCATTATTTGTTCCATTGAGCAGGCGGTGAATGATGCTGCCACTGAGTTCAGCGATACCCTGAAAGATATCCAGGAACAGATGTCCCACACTCTGGCCCACGATATGCGGACACCTCTTTCGGTCGCCAAGGCGAGTGCGCAACTCATACTCAGGCGACCATTTGATTCTGACAATTGTATCAGTAAAGCTACGAACGTGTGTAAGAGCCTCGATCGCATGGATTACATGATCCGTGATTTGCTTGATGCCAGCCGACTGAGGGCCGGGAAAGAACTTGCCCTTGAATTTCAGACGTGTGATCTGGACTGGATCGGAAGAGATATTGTGGAGGAAGGAAATTTTGTCCACGAAGGGCGCCTCAAATTGATTTCCCCGGGAGAGTGTCTTGGGTGCTGGAACGAGGACGGATTACGGCGACTCCTTGAGAACCTCTCCAACAATGCCATTAAGTATGGTGAACCTAATACTCCGGTGACGATCACGATCACCCAGGATTCCGAAACAGCAACCCTGAGTGTACACAATGAAGGAAAACCCATCCTGCACGAGGAGAAGGCCATTCTCTTTCAGCAGTATAGAAGAACGAGGACAACGGAGGATACGGTTGGTTGGGGTCTGGGTCTGACCGTCGTGAAAGGCATGATTGAGGCCCATAAAGGAACGATCGACATAGTCAGCGAGAAGGGAAAGGGAACCACCTTCATTGTTAAGCTTCCAAAAGATCCGAGAAAGAATTCTACGAGTCCCTGAGAATCCGCCAGAACCACACTACCCATCCCAGAATGAAGAGTGTTCCGCCGACGGGAACGATCATCGCAAACACTTTGATGTCACTGACGGCGTAGAAGTAGCAGTTAAAAGAGAAGAGCAGGATCCCCACGATAAAGGCCCAATGCGTGACCTTTAAGCGCGTTTCTGAGTGAAGCTGATAGAGTCCGAGTAACACCAAACCAAACGCATGATAGAAGTGATAGCGAACACCCGTCTCAAACGTCACGAGCTTTTCCGGTGCCACGATATTTTTCAATCCATGAGCGCCGAAAGCGCCGATCATGACTGCGAGAGCTAGTAAACCAATGCCGGCAAGAAGAGAAGACCTCGCGTTCTCATTTAATTTCATCGAGAAAATCCTTTTTTGAGGCAGGGTAGGTGTTGAAGGTTCCCTGGCCCATCGCCACGAGCTCGCCCGCCTTGTTTCTTAATTCCCCGGAACTAATCACAAGGCGCTTCCCGATATGAACAACATTTCCGTGTCCCGTGAGTTCTTCACCGAGCGAAACCGGACGTGTGTAATTGATCTTGAACTCAACTGTCGAAACAAGTTTGTCTTGTGTGACGGCGAAGGAAAGGGCCGAAAGTCCCAGTACACAATCCATCATGCCCGCGATCGCGGCCCCGTGAGTGATGTTCGGTGACGACAAATGTTTTTCCTGGATCGTCATGCGATAGGTGATCGAGCCCGGAGAGTGAATCTCGAACTCAAGACCATTGTCCTCGTCGTACTTATTAATCTCTTTAAAGAAGGCGATGAATTTCTGGACGTCCATGCATCCAGTGTAACGCTATCCCCGGGGGAGGTATAGATTTTTTCCGGTGCCTTCGACACCGTGACGGATAGAGAGATTGCGGCCCTTTTGTTTGCCGACTTCACGCGCTTCCTGATCGGTCTGGCGGCCGCTTGAAACAGTGCCGAGGCGGCGATAGATCATGCGCACGTTCTCATCCAGATTCTTTTCGACTTTCACCAGCGCGCTTCTGTCCTCGGCGCTGAACTCTTCTTTGACGCCTTTCATTTTTTCATCAAAGCCCCGGGCCATGCCGAGATAAAAAGAATTTTTCGCACGAATGCCGGAGAGTCCGTGTTCTTTCCGCGCTTCTTCCCACTGCGAGTCGAGTTCGCGATCCAGAAACTCGGCAACGTAACGGGCGAGTGTCACGTTTGTCTTTGTGCCGGTCACTTCCAGACAAACGGTGCCTTTGCCCATGGAGATCACCGGACGCACGATGAAGTGGCGAAGAATTTCATAGATCGCGGTGAGCTTATCGTCTTTGCGAGTTCGCACGAGCAGGCGATCAAGGTAAAGTGATTCTTCTTTTTCAACGTAATCAAGATTGTGACGAAGGAGAAGCGAGTTCGCCTTCAAGGTCGCAAGCTCCGCTTCGTGAGCATTCGCACTTTGCGCGAGAGAAAGAAGCTTCTTCACTTTCTCAAGCACCCGCTCAGAATTGAGATCGCCAACTTTCGTTTCATTTTCCATTTCGAGATTCATCGTCGCCGCACTTACTGATTCCGGAAAACCAAAGCGCGCGCAGATCTCGTGAAATTCTTTTCCGTGAGAAGACACTTCTCCATATTCAAGCAGCGTGAAGTAGTGAGCGAGCTCGTGGCGAAGAATGTCCCGAACAACAGCATCTTTTGCGGACCAGATGAGTCTTCTATTCAGGGCGATTTGAAAATAAGAACTATTGAAATGACCCCATTCCTTTCCCTCGAAAACCACTACGTGAATGGGATAAAGATAGTTTTTCCAAAGAAACCTTGAACGACGTACGGTTACTCCGCACTCCTTAAGGATTTCCCGGAGCATTTGTTCCGTCTTCTGGATGAAAGCGAGGGTGGTTGAGTCGTAAATGATCATAAGCTCGTTCTGATAGTAAGTTTTTATTGGTTTTTAGACAAGGAAGACCCCATGGAAAATCAGAGATTTATGCCGTGAAAATTCTGCCTAAGTGCCAAAATGCACTTCTTACGTGTTCTAATCGTCAATGTTACAAAAAGATTATTCCGGGCCACATGAGGGAGGATGGAATGAAAAAGCTGATGGGTGCTTTCGTATTACTTTTTATCTTGAGTGTTCTTCAGTCGAAGGTTTTCGCGGCCGATATGAACTGTAAGGTGAAAGAAGGTGCGATCGCGGGAATTGAATCACTCCAGCTCACTGCTGATCAGCTGATCATCAACAACACTCACACCATCCAGCTCGAAAAACTTCGCGTGAAATGTGCGCACATGGGTTCGCAAATCCGTCTCGAAGGTGAAGGCGAAGGCCTTCAGGTTATCCTCCGCACTTGTTCGACCGAAGCGAAGGTGGAAGGACACATCATCGATCCCGCAAACAATGCTACTGCTCTCGTCCAGTGTGACGAGGCCATCTAAAAAATCCTAAAAAAAAAGGCCCCGAAAGGGGCCTTTTTTATTTCAGCTTTATCTTTCTGAATTATTCGCAAACCATTTGCTCTGAAGCTTCCTGACCGAACACCGTACCAGTGATGTTCATCTCCATGGCATTTCCATTTCTGAGAACTTCAACATTGAGGCTGGCAATTTCCTGGCCCTGCATAGAAACAATTTCTGTACCGAGAACTTTGTTGTCACCACAAGTATAAGTTTCTGAGCTAGTGATCTCACCCACGTTTGGATCATTTGTTGTTTGTGTGTGAACTTGTCCATCAACAATCATTTCTTCTGTTTCTCTTTCCTGGCTTTCGTCATTTGTTGAAGTGATGGTGTAAGTCGTAACACCATTTTCTTCTTTCTGAGTAACGACAACGTCAGTTGATCCGCCTTCACCGCCAGTCATGGAACGGCAAGAAGCATATTTGCCGGCAAGATTCGGGCAAGCAGCAACAGCAGAGAAAGAAGAAAGAGCGAGAACGATCGCGAGTGAACGCATGAAAAACTCCTGGATTAATGTGGTGAGAAAATTTCATCACGAGGACTCTCGCTTTGAAAAGGTCAATTCAACACTGGTTACTATGTGTCTCGCATCAAGAACATGAATTAAAAAGAAAAACTGCTGGCTAAATATTTGCAGAACAACACTCAAGAATCACACAAGGAGTGTCACTATGGTTCGCAAACATGCGACGATCGCCTTTCTTTTGCTCTTTTCCCTGAACTCATTTGCCGAACTCGAAGCGCCGATGAAATTCACCGGACAGAACGTGGAGACGGTGAAACTCGAAAAAGTTCTCAAGGTCACGCGTTCGGTTCCACGCGAAGTTCCCGGCACGTGCGAAAGACAAGTTCCGTATCAGGAATATCGCTGTCACGATGAAACAAGATACCGACAAGAGTGTCACCAGGTGCCGGCGGATCAGGAATGTCACACAGAGTACGATCGCCAGTGTCACTCAGTGACCCGTTACCGTGAAGAATGTACGCGCGGTCCTTCTCACCAGGAATGTCACACGATTCCCACCAGACAAGTTTGTCACGAGCGTCCTTCTCACCAGGTTTGCCACGATCGTCCTTCACGGGAAGTTTGTCACGATCGTCCGACACGCCAGGTTTGTACAACAACTCCGAGTGGGCAACAGCACTGTACTACCGTTGGTGGCGGTCAGAGTTGCACGACCGTCGGAGGCGGACAGGAATGTACAACTGTCGGCGGAGGCCAGGAATGTACTACCGTAGGCGGAGGACAGGAATGTCACTCCGAACCCGGAGAACAAATTTGTCGTCAGGTTCCTTACACAGACCAGGAGTGTACAGATGTCCCAAGACAATCATGTCGAACGATCCCTGCTCATAATGAATGCGATCAGATCCCGTATTCTGAAGAAGTATGCGGAAACTAAACTGCATACAGAACAGAAACCTACGACTGCATGCAAACCGTTTACAGCGATGAAGAAGTAGAGAAAAAAGTTTCTG
>JBJMLZ010000207.1:0-7375 GCA_045805035.1 Bacteriovoracaceae bacterium | reverse complement strand
CTATCACGGTGCGATCATGGTGTTCCTGGTCATTATTCCTTCAGTGCCAGCGGCTTTAGGAAATTTCGTTTTGCCCATCATGTTGGGAGCGAAGGACGTAGCCTTTCCTCGGCTGAATTTGGCTTCTTATTATATTTTCGTTTTGGGTGCAGCTGTCGCTTGCTCGGCACTTTTCTTAGGCGGAGCGGACACAGGTTGGACTTTCTATACTCCTTATTCGACGATGTTCTCCAATTCTCATGTGCTTCTTGCTGCCGCAGGAGTTTTCATCACCGGCTTCTCTTCCATTCTCACGGGTTTGAATTTTATTGTGACGATTCACAAGCTCCGTCATCCGGACATGAAATGGCTGAAGCTTCCGCTCTTTATCTGGTCGCTCTATGCTACGAGTGTGATTCTCGTTCTCGCCACACCTGTTCTCACGACGGTTCTTATTCTCATAACGCTGGAAAGAATTTTCCACGTGGGAATTTTTGATCCCGCTCTCGGCGGCGATCCACTTCTCTTTCAGCACCTTTTCTGGTTCTACTCTCATCCCGCGGTTTACATCATGATTCTCCCTGCGATGGGAGTGATCAGTGAAATCATTCCGTGTTTCACGCGGAAGCGGATTTTTGGTTATACCTTCATCGCCTTTGCGTCACTCGCAATCGCGTTTTTTGGCTTTCTTGTGTGGGGCCACCACATGTTTGTTTCCGGCCAGTCTTCGTATGCCAATACCATGTTCGCTCTTCTCTCCTTCATGGTGGCAGTTCCTTCGGGTATTAAAGTCTTCAGCTGGACTGCTTCTCTCTACAAAGGGAAAATTTATCTTCGCACTCCGATGATCTACGCTCTCGGCTTTATTTTTCTCTTTATGGTGGGCGGTCTCACAGGACTTCATCTGGCGTCGCTCGCGATCGACCTTCACGTGCATGATACCTATTTTGTCATCGGCCACTTTCACTACATCATGGTGGGAGGAGCGGTGATGGGATATCTCGGCGGGATCCACTTCTGGTGGTCCAAGCTCACCGGAAAAACTTATCCGGAAAAACTAGGACGAATCTCGGCAGTGATTATCATCGTGGGCTTTAACCTCACCTTCTTCCCGCACTTCATTCTCGGTTACGAAGGAATGCTCCGTCGCTATCAGGAATATCCGGTGCAGTTTGAATTTCTCAATCGCGTTTCTACTTCCGGCCTCGTGCTCCTCGGGATCGGCTACTTTTTCCCGATCTTTTATCTCACGCGATCACTCTTCAAACCGGGAAAAACTTCCGGCAACTACTGGCCCGCTGCGGGCATGGAATGGATGACATCCTCACCTCCTTCTGAGGAAAACTTCGAGGAATTACCGAAGACAGTTCCGGAGGCGTACGCCTACGAGAACCTCGGTGATTTGAGGGAGGTGTGATGAAGAAGAACTTCGGCATGTGGGTGTTCCTCGCCACTGAAGCTCTGCTCTTCGGATCGCTCATTGCGCTCTATCAGATTTTTTATTACCGTCATCGCTCTGAATTCAAGGAAGCGGGAGCGGATCTTCATCTCATGCTGGGAACGATCAACACCGTCGTCCTTCTCACAAGCTCCGCACTTGTCGCATGGGTGCAGGAGAAAAAGAAAAAAGGCGGTCTCCTCGGCGCGGCGATTCTCGGCGTGCTCTTTCTTTGCATCAAGGGCCATGAGTACATGGGCCTGACTGATGAAGGAAAATTCCCGCTGCATTTCGGAGAAATCCCGCAAGGCCACAAGCTCTTTTTCACTTTCTATGGTTATCTCACTTTCCTTCACTCGATTCACGTCCTGATCGGTATCGGCCTTCTCACTTATCTCTGGTGGACTTATCAGAAACGCGCGGGCTTTGATCGCCTCGAAGAAGGTGTCGGACTTTACTGGCACTTCGTGGACATCGTGTGGGTGTTTCTTTACCCCTTACTTTATCTCGTGGGGCAATCATGAGCGTGATTGGGACCTATCTCTCATTACTCGCAGTTCTTGCCGTCACTTTCGCAGTGTCGTTTCTCAAGCTTGGTTTTGCGAATGACATCCTCGCGTGGGCCTTCGCAGTAATCAAGGCCATGCTCATTCTCTATGGCTTCATGCACTTTCGTCGCGAACTGGAAAACTCAAAGATCTACTTCATCGTCGGTATTCTCACCCTTCTCCTCCTCGTGATTGGCGTAATGGACGACGTGCTGTTTCGGTAAGCGGCAACAATAAATCCTCGTTAATCAAAACTCCACGGACCTTCTTCAGTATACTCCAGAGATTCTAAAGCTTCGGAGGGTGTAGGCTTATTCCAGTACATTCAGGAAAGGAGTTCTTATGTTCGAAACATATACCGGCGGCGACTCACTTATCGACACACTGATCGACTGGGGTGTCGACACGATTTTCGGTCTGCCTGGTGACGGCATTAATGGCATCATGGAAGCTCTTCGCAAACGTCAGGACAAAATTCGTTTCATCCAGGTGAGACACGAAGAGGCGGCCGCCTTCATGGCCTGCGGGTACGCGAAGTTCACCGGAAAAATCGGTGTGTGTCTGGCGACTTCAGGCCCGGGTGGCGTGCATTTGTTGAACGGACTCTACGATGCGAAGTTTGACGGAGCACCTGTGCTTGCGATCACCGGCATGCAATACCACGATGTGCTTGATACGCACACGCAACAGGACATCGATCTCGACGTTCTCTTCCAGGACGTTGCGGTCTACAGCGCGAGAGTCATGGGCCCCACTCACATTCACGCAGTGACGAACCTCGCGATCAACAAAGCACTCACCTATAGAGGTGTCGCCCATGTTACCGTGCCGGTGGATTTTCAGTCTGAGAAAGTGGACTACAAAAAAGAAGCGAGCAAGAGAAATGTCAAAGGTCACATCGAAGCGGTTCATGCGCGAAGAAAAGTGAACGCACCTGAGGCCATCCTCCGTGAGGCCGCAGAACTCATCAACAAATGCAAACGCCCGGTGATTCTCGCCGGACGAGGCGCACTTGGTGCCAGTGATGAAGTGATTGCTCTCGCAGATAAGATCGGTGCCCCGATCGTGAAACCTCTTCTCGGGAAAGCGGTCGTGCCGGATGATCATCCGCTCACCACAGGTGGGATTGGTCTTTTGGGAACAAAGCCTTCGCAGGAAGCGATGGAAGAGTGTGACCTTCTTCTCATGGTGGGCACAAGCTTCCCGTATGTAGAATTTTATCCGCAACCGGGGCAGGCGAAAGCGATCCAGATTGATATCGATGGATCACGCATCGGCCTTCGTTATCCGATAGACGTCGCACTCGCGGGTGACTCCAAACTTATTCTTTCTTCACTGCTCGATTTCGTGAATAAGCGTGATGACCGGAGCTTTCTTGAGAAAGCGCAGAAAGGAATGAAGAAGTGGAATGAGACCATGCTTGAGATCGCGCAGAGAAACGACACCCCGATCAAGCCGCAAGTGGTGGCCTATGAATTCGGCCAGAGAATTCCCGAGAATGCGATCGTGTGTAGTGACTCCGGTACCAACACCACCTGGTGGGCACGGCATATTCCCGCGAAGAAAGGACAAATGCATACGTGTTCGGGAACTCTCGCTACGATGGCGTGCGGACTACCCTATGCGATCGCGGCGGCGATTGCTTTCCCTGATCGCCCGGTTTACGCCTTCGTCGGTGACGGTGGCTTCACCATGCTCATGATGGAATTCCTCACCTGCGTGAAGTACAACCTCAATATCAAAATCGTCGTCGTGAAAAATAATCTTCTCGGGCAGATCATGTGGGAACAGATGGTCTTCCTCGGAAATCCTGAATTTGGTTGCGAGCTTCAGCCGCTGGACTTCGTAAAATTTGCCGAGGCGTGCGGAGCGCGCGGATACAATATCCGTGAACGCCATAACTGTGTTGAAGTCCTCGATACGGCGATGAACCTGCAGGGACCGGTGCTGATTGAAGCGGAAGTCGATCCTTACGAGGCACCGATGCCGGCGAAAGTGACGTTTGAGCAGGCGAAAGAATTTGCGAAGTCACTGGCGAGGGGAACTCCCTGGGCAAAAGAGATCGCGATTACTTCAGCGAAGACCGGATTCAGAGAGATGATCTGAATGGAAGTGAGAGTACGTGCGTTCAACATTCCGACCGAGAGGCCCGAGCAAGACGGCACACTGGAGTGGGACTCAACCACACTTGTGACTGTGGAACTCACCGAAGAAGGTGTCACCGGACTTGGCTACACTTACGCCGACAAGGCGACCGCGCTCTCGATTGTGGAAAGAGCTTTTCCGATACTCACAAAAGGCAAAGCGCGGGACCATCATCTCCTCACCACAGAAATAAAAAAGAAATCCAGAAACTGTGGCAACGCGGGAGTGACTTCTATGGCGCTCTCAGCAGTAGACACTGCCCTGTGGGATCTCCGTGCTCATCTTTTAGGAATTCCGGTTCAGGAACTCCTGGGGAGGAAAAGAGAATCCGTGCCGTTTTATGGGAGCGGACTATTTATCAACGGTAGTGATGAGGATGTTTCTCATCAGATCAGTTACTTCAAAAGTTTTGGAATGAAGAGTTTCAAGATGAAAATCGGCTCCGGTGTTGATGAGGATCTTCGTCGTGTGAACTTTGTGAGGAATCTCATCGGAGAAGAGGCCGAACTTTTTGTCGACGCCAATGGAGCTTACGATACGAAGACCGCGCTCATGATTGCCCATGAAATTTCAGAGTATCAAGTGAGCTGGTTTGAAGAGCCGGTGACTTCGGATGATCCCAACGGAATGAAATTCCTGCGTGAGCACTTTCCCCCGGGAATGAACTTTGTGGCCGGAGAATACGGAAATCAGAATCACGATTTTCTTTCACTTCTTCAGAATGGTCTGGTGGATATTATCCAGGCGGATGCGACGAGAGCGGAAGGGGTGACCGGAACTTTAGAGGCCTCGCATCTGGCGAGTGCGTTCAATATTCCCTTCTCCACTCATTGTGCGCCCCTTCTTCACGGAAATATCGGAGTCGCGGTGAGTGGACTCTATATTGCGGAAGGATTCTACGATCACCTGCGGATCGAGGAAAAATTCTTCAATCACTCGGGAACTTACAAAGACGGAAATTTCTTTCCCTCTCCGGACCAGAGAGGTTTTGGCTGGTCACTCAAAGAAAACATCGAAGGATATAGTGCCTATGAACACGTCGCTTGAAGAAGAACTATCCTCGCGCGTGAGAGGCGAAGTGAGATTTGATAAGGGTGATCTTTCTCTTTACTCCACGGATGCCTCTAACTATCGCTACCTTCCGATCGGAGTGGTGATTCCGCGCGATCGTGAAGACGTGATCAATACCGTGGCAGTTTGCCGCTCGATGAATATCCCGATCGTGAGTCGAGGTGGCGGCACCGGACTTGCCGGACAAACCACAAACCATGCTGTGATCCTCGACATGACGAAATATTTTCATCAAGTGCTCGAGATCAATCCGGAGGAAAAATGGGCGCGCGTGCAGCCGGGAATCGTACTCGATGAGCTCAACCGGAATGTTGAAAAACACAATCTCATCGTCGGCCCGGATCCTGCGACTCATTCTCATTGCACGATCGGCGGCATGATCGGGAATAATTCCTGTGGTGTCCACGCTCAGTGGGCGGGAAAGATGGAAGAGAACATCATGGAAATGGAAGTCCTCACCTATGACGGAGAAATTCTCCGCGTGGGAGAAACTTCCCGCGAAGAACTTCTTTCCATCATCGAAGGCGGCGGAAGGAAGGCGGAAATCTACAAAGACCTTCTCAAACTCCGGGACAAATACGCGCAGGCGATCCGGGATCACTTCCCGCGCATTCCCCGTCGCGTTTCGGGATACAACCTCAATGAGCTTCTTCCTGAAAATAAAATGAATCTCGCTAAAGCGCTCGTGGGAAGCGAGTCGACCCTCGTGACGATTCTTGAAGCGAAAATCAGACTTCTCGAGAAACCGAAGGTGCGCGGTCTTATTGTCCTGGGCTTCCGGGAAATAGAAGAGGCCGCGGATGAAATTGCGTTTCTCGATAGGCTCAATCCCATGGGTCTTGAGGCAGTGGATGAGCTTCTTCGCCGGAGTATCGAGGAGAAACACATCAATGAAGCGGGTCTCGTGGAACTCCCCAAGGGAAATGCCTGGCTCCTCCTGGAATTCGGTGCCGACAGTGACAGAGAGCTGAGACACATCATCGATAAAAGTCTCGTGAAGATCAAACGTCACTTAAAGCTTCCCGATGATCAGATTCATGTGGTCCTGAAAAAAGAAGATCAGGAGCTCGTGTGGAAAGTGCGCGAGTCGGGTCTCGGCGCAACTGCGAGAATGCCGGACAACACCTCTTCCTGGCCGGGCTGGGAAGACGCCGCGGTTCCTCCGGAAAAAATTGGTGCCTACATTCGGGACTTCAAAAAACTCATGACCCATTATGGTTACAAGGCCTCGCTCTATGGCCACTTCGGACAGGGTTGCATTCACTGTTCAATCAACTTTGATCTTCAGACTCACGAAGGCGTGGAAAATTTCCATAACTTCATCAAGGAGGCCGCTCGTCTGGTCGCAAAGTACGGCGGATCTTTTTCCGGTGAACATGGCGATGGCCAGGCACGCGGCGAGCTTCTTGGTCTCATGTATGGAAGTGAAGTGATTCACGCCATGGAAAGCTTTAAAAAAATCTGGGATCCATTGAACCGCATGAATCCGGGAAAAGTCGTTCACCCCAATTCAGCGGTCGATCATCTTCGTCTGGGTGAGCACCATGAAACCTGGGAACTTCCTACCCAATTTTCATTTTCCGAAGACAAAGGATCATTCGCGTTCGCAGTCCAGCGCTGTGTGGGCATCGGGAATTGCCGGCAGCTTGAAGGACAGACCATGTGTCCGAGTTACAAGGTAACTCTCGAAGAAAAACATACGACCCGCGGACGTGCGCACCTTCTCTTTGAAATGCTGAAGAAGGACACGCTTCTTCGCCCATGGAAAGAAGATGCGGTCAAGGAATCGCTGGATCTGTGTCTCTCGTGCAAGGGATGTAAATCCGATTGTCCGGTGTCAGTGGACATGGCGACCTACAAAGCGGAATTTCTCTCGCACTACTATAAGCGGCGCCTGCGCCCGATGTCGGCGTACGCCATGGGACTTATTTTTTTCTGGAACCGGATTGCCGCCTTTGTTCCGGGTCTTGTGAACTTTCTCACTCACACCAATCCCTTCATGTGGCTCCTGAAAAAAATCGGAGGCCTTGCTCCGGAGCGCGAGATCCCATGTTATGCGAGGACACCTTTCCGGAAAGGCTTCCGCGACCGTGCCTCTCACGGCAAACGCGTTCTTCTCTGGACAGATTCCTTCAATAATAATTTTCATCCACACGTTCTTTCCTCACTGGAGGAAACGCTCGAGCGATTAGGT
>JBJMLZ010000206.1:0-9413 GCA_045805035.1 Bacteriovoracaceae bacterium | reverse complement strand
TATGCGCAGGTCTTGTCGACGATCACAAATCCCTTCGAAGGATCAGCAGCGATCGACTGAAGAGCAATCATGCGTTTGAACCAAAGCCCCCTACTGTTGTCATGAGCGGGAACCGGACGACAAACGCTTGCACCTTCATCGTGCCTGGTAAAACCGGTTTCATCCAGACTGATGTCTACTTCTTTTGCCACTCGAAGGAATCCGCGGTTTCCATCCGGATCAGAATTTCTGTATTTGTTGTTCGCAATTGAGCACACGCTATTCGTGTGAGCGAGACCGGTTATTCTTCTCATGTAGTACACAAAATCATCGGCGTAATTGTCGTCGACCTCTGCTCCGGAATAGAAGACCGGATTGTGGAGACCAAGGGCCTTTTGTCCGGAACCGGCGGGAGGAGTGAGTTGCCCGTTGACGAGAATCCCGATCCGTCCACCAACGGGAATGCCCGGAGCTTCTTCACCAAGATTACCAGTGTTATAGGCAGAGGCATTGTCGAGTGCGATGGCATTGTAGCCCGCAAGTTTCGGTTTCAGATATTGGTTGAAGAGATAATTCTGAACCGTCGTGTTTGAGATATCGACCGGAGGATAAATAAAGAGTCCGGACTTACTGTTGTTGACTCCGTAAAGACCTTTGTAGCTGAAATCGATTTTGGGAGAAAGCGGGTTTCTCGAATCACCACCCTGATAGGCCCACATGATCCAGTTACTGTTGGTGGAATCGTAATAACTGGAGTGGTTGTAATCCGACTTCGTTGAATCTTCTCCGAACGCGCGCTCGCGATTCATGTCCCGGGAAGAGGGCATGTAAATGGAGGTGAAAGTGCCCGTCACTTTCGGTCCAGAGTCTCCCCAGATGAATTGTGTTTTCGTAAGCACGCTGCGATCTGGGATATTTTTGGTGAAGATCTGCGCGCGACCAATCTTCGTGGTGACGTCCAGAGGCAAGTTACAGTTGGGAGTTGTGCCCGGAATGTAGATGAAGTTACAAAAAAGTCCCACGACAGAAAAGGTGACGACTACGAACATCGTCTTCTGCACTTTAGAACTCATGAAATTTGACTCCCGGTCATTGTGGAGACTTATCGGAAGAAATGGCAGATTTTCTTAGTCTGTCTCCGACCTTGGGAAGCCCGGATTTTGATGACTTAGCTCCTCAAGAACTGAATTTTCTTTGAATTGAGTCGTGTCCACTGTTAGCATTCCTACATGCTTCAGGTACATCTTCTCAGCATGCCATGGGCAGGCCCACTCATTCCCAGTATTCAAGTCGGGGCGCTGAAGGCTTACCTCAAAGAAAATCTGCCGGAAAATGTTCCCGTCTACGGGCATCACTTTCACCTGAATATTATCCACGAAGCTTTTTCCACTGATAATGAGTTTTTCAAGAGCAATCAGCATGAGGGTAATTTTATGCTTTTGCTCCTGAGACGTTTTGGAAAACAACTCGATTATCCTTTTTCGGTAGATGAGTTCAGGAAGGATTTGCAAACCCACTTTGCTAAACATCCAGATCAAAATTTGTCCGTTCTAAATGATGAGGAGCTTTCCCGTCTTCAGGAAATCACAGAAAAACATCTCGAGACGATTGTCTTAGAGGCCAGACCTGCGGAGAAAGTGGTCATCGGTATGCCCACTATCTTTTTGCAGACGTTCGCCAATGTCTTCGCTTATTACTATCTGTCGGAACGCTTGTCTGACAAAGATCTCACGTTCGTGTTCGGTGGAGCTTCCATTAGCTATCCCCAGACGATAACGACATTTGAAAAACTCAAGATTGATGCTTATGCCATCATCGGAGAAGGCGAGAAAAAACTACTCCGGTTTGTTCAGAAGATTCTCGCCAATGATAACAACCTGACTGATCATGACGATGGTGTTTTTCATGTCCTCTCCGCGCCTGAACTTTTTGAGTGGAAAAAAAGCTGGTTCAATTCTCAGATCAAATCCATCAAAGAGTTGCCGCTTCCGGATTTCAAAGAATATTTCGATTATGTCTCCGGAGTTTTCGTGAAAGATCCGGCGAACCTCCCATTGGTCAAAAACTTCGAGCTTCCATTGGAAGGCAGCCGGGGCTGCGTGTTCACCTGCGAGTTTTGTAACCTCAATCGTTTCTGGATGGGCTACCGAAAATTGCCTGGTGAGGAAATTGCTGAACGAGTAAAGAAGCTTTTTGAATTGTACCCTTCGCGCAGGATCCGTTTCGTCGACAACCTTTGTGATGGTTGGGCCGAACAGTACGCGGACATTCTCATTTCTGAGAATTTAAAGGTTCACTCTTTCATGGAGCTGCGGCCGAAGCATAAAAATGTTTTCTGGAAGAAGCTTGCAGAGTCCGGACTAAAAGTCGGGCAACTCGGCACTGAAGGTCTTGATTCGAAAATCCTGGGGCGAGTGGGGAAGGGAACGAATGTGACCGACGTGATTCATGCAACTAAGGCCCTCACTGAAAATGATATTATACTTTCTGCCAACATCATTACGTTCTATCCGAACAGCACAATTGAAGAAACGAAGAACACTGATCGTCACCTGAAAGCGCTTCTCCATATGCCTAAATTCAATCTCAATCGATTCTGGCTCGGGATCGATTCTCCTCTCTACACGAAGCTCATGGAAGATCAAAAAAAGGACATGAAACCGAGTAGCAGGGCCGCAAGATCCATTCCCGCTAAATATGAGAACATGAATGTGTTCTTTTACTTTGAGTCACCCGAGGACATCGGGCCAACTCCGGATGCGACGATAGAGTGGAGAAAAATCAGGGACTGGTACGAAGAGATCAGTCCTACTTACTGGTTAAAACATTTTCTCATCGTGGAAAGTGATGAACAAAATGGCGTTGTTGTGTTCGACAGAAGGTTCACTGACGAGGTTATCACTCACAAGCTTGATCGTGACACCGGTATTATCCTTGAGGCCCTCCATGAAGGGAAAAGTTTCGAGCAGTTACTTGTGGGCAGTGGTCTCAATAAAGAAGTTGTTACAGCTCTCCTGAATGAACTCCTGAAAAAAGAACTTGTCCTTCAGATCGATCAGTCGTTCATCGGACTACCGTTAAGGATCACCAGAAGCGAGCTTAAGCGGCGGGCAGAAAAAAAAGGTGTCCGGATTCCTGAATTTACGAAGGCCCCTGCGCTATTGAGTGTCTAACTTTTAAACACCCATCCCCCTGACCTGTAATTTCTTTAAATCGCGCGCCCTTCAGGAAGAATTCACGTTTAATCATCCTATGAGAAACCTTGTGTGGGTGACACTGATCCTATTTTCGTCGTTCGTTTACGCCAGCGATGACGGCGTCGTAAATGATCCCCTCGACTGGAATGTCCCGCCAGGTGCGCAGCTGAAGTCGATGCACTTTCCTCGTCTGAGACTTGCGCCTTCTGAAATTTATTCGCGGACTCAGGCAGTGATGAAACACTTCCAGGTTCCTGATGAGGCCTCCAACCTGGAAGCCTTGGGGCCCTATCAGTCGCTGACGACAGCTGAGGATATGAAGGGTGTCCTGAAAATCCTTGATGCCAGTGGAGAGCTCAAGCGCTTTGTGAAAATCGACAGCGATGAGATGTATATTTTTTCTGATCGTGATGGATACGCTCACGAAGATGCTACTTACGTGTTTTCAAAAAACACAGAGTCCACATTTATCAGTCCCGCTTTGCTGAATCTCTCAGCGGCAAGAAATAATCTGCCTGCTGAAGCGCTGAAGAATCTCAAGATCGCGCTCGACCCCGGACACATGAACTCCGGCGACTGGGAGTCGCGCACCGGAAAATTCGTGAAGGATCTTGCCGGTCACCGGGTTTCTGAAAGTGTGATTAATCTTCAAACCGCCCTCGTGTTGAAAGAAGAGCTTGAAAAACTTGGTGCCATTGTCCTCGTCACACGTGAAGGAGCGGCGCCGGTATCAACCATCCCTCGTGAAGAACTGAATCTCACGGATTACGGAAGGCTCGCGCTTCGGGAGAGAGCGTTCGAATCCTGGTTTCAGGATCTCCTGAATACTGCGCCTGCGGGAACATCGCTCTTCAACGCATTTGAAAAAAGTTCGAAGGTCCAGGCCCTCTTTAAAGAAAGTGCACGGGACAATTATTTTATTCTCCGGAATGATCTCGATGCCCGTGTGGAAAAAATCGATGACTTCCAACCCGACATCTCGCTTGTCATCCATTACGATGCTGCCACGAGTGGAGTGAATCCTATTTCGTATTCACGGGTGAAAACTTACGTTCATGGTTCACTTGGTTCTGAAGAGTGGGCCACTCAGGAAGACCGCCGGCATGTTCTTCTCCATGCCTTGGATCCGGTTTCCTCGAAGTCATCTTTTGATCTCGCCAGGTCAGTCGTGAACAGCCTCAGTAAAAAT
The DNA here is from genome assembly GCA_045805035.1 of Bacteriovoracaceae bacterium. GTDB lineage: Bacteria > Bdellovibrionota > Bacteriovoracia > Bacteriovoracales > Bacteriovoracaceae > Peredibacter. The sequence continues at coordinate 5,048 of JBJMLZ010000206.1, read as the reverse complement.
CTTGGGCTCCCGACTGATAGTGGTGGCGGCGGAAATTCCACTCTCGTGGCCCCCGGAGTATTCTCGCGGAATCTCTTCATCACCCGCAAGATGCATAATCACGCTCACACTTACGTCGAGTGCCTTCACTACAATGATCCTTCTGAGTTCAAGGCCTTTCTTCAGAAAGATTTTCCGCTCGTGATCGACGGAGAAACCACCTACTACTCGCGCAGACTCCGTGATGTGGCCTTCGCCATCCGGGATGGGGTGGTGAATTTTGTGAGAGGTAGCGACTTATGAGATATTTCATCCTCCTTTCTCTTTTATCGTTTGTTTTGTCGGCGAAAGCGTCAGATTCAACGTGCAAAGGAGAAGGACTCATTAACGGTTTCCGCTACGCCAACGCTGGTTACGGCGACATTCTTCCGAATGGAAAGATCCGCGGGCTTCGCTATCTGAAAGATGCAGTTTCATTTCCCTTCGAGTATGCGCCGAAATCAAAGTACGTCGAACTCATCCAGGAATTCGTGAATCAGAAATACGGAACAGCATTTAAGTTCCTCGGTGATTACATGGATTTCTTCCATGGCCATCTTTTGCTTGAGGCGGACAAGGACGTACAGAAACCAGTGGCGATTCTTTATCACACGCAGGAATTCGGTTACTGGAATACTGATCCGAGCTGCAAATACCTGCGTTTTGCTCCCGCGGAGAGGAATTGGTTTCAGTCGCTCAGCACTCCTGATAAAATTATCAATGCGGTTGGTTTGCCAGGAAGATATCAGCACGAAGATGATTTCCTTACTCACGATACCGTTCATCCGGAAGCGCTTGATGATGAAAACGGACACCCTTACAGTAACCTTGAGCAGGAGGCCCTGCAGGTTTCATTCTTTGAAGCTAGCTGCTCGAACATTCCGGAAAAATTCCGTACTGACGAGACGAACTTTTTCACGTTGAACGTTCAGGGCGAAACCCGCTGTTTTCTTTTCACCGGCGCCGCAGATAAATGCGGGCATCCTTATACTCTTGATGACCAGTATTGTGATCAATTCTGGATCGCCGGTTCACATTGATTGACTGGGGTGCTCGGGTTTATAGCCCTTTGGTCTTGAGATTCTTCGCCGATAAGACCTGATGATGAAGACTATTCTTACCATGCTATTTCTATTCATGAGCCTTTCCTCTTTTGCGGGAGAGGCCGAAATCAAATCCCTTCTTCCCAAGCGTGTTCAGGAATTAACAATTGGTAAAACGACTTCAACTGCGGCAGTAGAGATTCTCGGCATGCCGGATCTCGTGAAAGGACCGAAACAATATTGGGCCGAAGATGGATTCAAATACGCGATCGAACTTACGTTTGCGAAGGGGAGACTTGCTTCCCTTCATTATAGTTTTCCGAAGAGACCGGATTCCTCAGTTCTGAAAGACGAGTTTAAGGAAGAAGATTTCAAACCGGTCGCCGGAAAACAAGATCTTCGCATGGCGACTCGTGATCATGCAGAAGTTGTCGTGAACGTCGCTCAGAAAAAAATTGAATCAGTGAGGATCAAATGAAATATCTTCTTATTCTCTTTGTTTCACTTTCTGTTTTTGCGCACGAGGAATGTGTTCAACATCACGTGATGCCACTGAAGGATAGTACTGTAAAAAATCTCACTGAACCTCTGAGCTGGTTTGCGAATTCTCCGGAAGGTATTGAGAAAGCTCCCTGTCGGGCGAAGCTTCCTACGGAAGAAGAGATGGACAATCTTTTCACTAAGAATCTGGAAGGGCCCAAAGACGATCGTGCGATCAATGGCATTGTCTTCCGTGGTGAAACTCCGCAGATGCTCGATCTCTTTGCCAAGCTCACTTCGAGGTATAATTACCTCGGTCAACCCGTGGCGATTGGAGTGGATTTTCAGAATACCTATCAGATCAATCCATCGTGCGTGAACGTTTCGTGCGCTATCCAGAAAATCTGGGGCGACACAGTTTCCTTGAAACTGAGCTATCTTTATTTTAAGTATGGTCTCAATGCCTCAGAGTTTGCTTTTCCTAATTCAGATCGCATGAGAGAAGACGAACTCGATGACGTGATCCTCGGCATGAGAAACTTACCGGATGTGATGCTTCCGGTGGTGAGACAGAACCAACAGGTGACTCACTATAAGCGCGGTTTTACCGAGTACACTCCGGGAGACGAGAAAACACAGTACAAGACGGTGGCCAACTCTACGGTTTACCTCTTTGATCATTGGAATGATAAGCCGAAGATCGTTCGCCAGTACACGTTACTTCATGAGATGGGCCATAATATTGCAATGGGACTCAATGAAGCTGATCGTTCTCCGGAGTGGCTCGCGATCTCTGGTTGGGAAAAGACCGGTGATGACTGGAAAATCACGAAAACTGCGTGTGCGGTCAGTAAGTACGGTAAGTACACTCCCGAAGAAGACTTTGCTGAATCTCTCGGTGCATACCGCTTCAATGCCAAGAGACTCCAGAAGACCTGTCCGGAAAAATACAATTACATGAAAAGAATTTTCCGGGGTGTCGAGTATCTCAGTCCTGAGACATGTAAGGCCAGCCAGCCGTAAAGCGCATTTCCTGACGGAGCATCACTCTGCGATTGGTACGATCTCCTGGAATGGGAGTCGTGAGAGTAGGGTGATCAGCGTTCACGCCATGATAGAACGACCAGAGCTTCCCTTCATGAGAGATCAATGAATTGTGTCCGGTTGCGGAGAATTTTCCGGCACTTTCGATCACGACACTTTTTCTCGGATCGTTTTCTTTCCACTCATAAGGTCCATCAATATTTTTCGAGCGAAGAACGAGAGTGGCGTATTTCGGATCAGGTCCTGAACAGCAGTTTTCTCCGGAAACAAAAAGATAAAAATAGCCGTCTCGCTGATGAACCCAGGATCCTTCAAGGAGGCGCGTGTAAGGCGCGGGATCCCGAGTGCGATCTGGTGAAACAAGATTTTTTGTCACCGATTTGTCTTTGAACTTCAGGAGAGTTTCATCGAGTTCGCGCATACGGATCGGATCAAAGCCCGAGCCCCAGAAAAGAAAAGTTCTTTTTCCCACCGTCACTGCCATGGGATCGATGTTGGAAAAACTCGGACCGCAGATCAGAGGTTTTCCGGAATCAATGAACGGACCTTTCGGAGTTTTTGCTGTGGCGACCGCAAGACAAAGTCCGTCGCGCGTATCCGGATCAGCGGAGTAAAAAAGATAATACTGGTTATGAGCAAAATGAATGTGCGGGGCCCAGAAGGCCTGCGTGCTTTTTGCCCATGCTGGTTTTTGGGGAAGCGCCTCTCCGAGATGCTCCCAGCTTTTCAGATCCCTCGAGCGGGCGAGCTGGAGGTTAAAAATCCTCGGCGCACCAGATTCGCTGGTACCCTGAGTCCCATAGGCATAAAAGAACCCATCCTGGCCCTTAATGAGAGAGGGATCCGGGAAATCATGGTCCAGCACCAGCTCGTGGGCGATTGCCCCCGTAATTAAGAAAAGCTGAATGAAAAGCGACCAAGTCCATGACATGGAAAAAGTGTAGTCCGCCCTACGGAATTTTTATAGGCTTTCCCCTCTGGATTTCAGGAAATGTTAGATTTCCTCCCATGAAAGCTCTCTTTCTCCTCATTCTTGTCGCAGCACCCGCGTTTGCCCTCGACTGGCCCCTCTCAACAGAGCATTTCCAGGGGCGTCTTACCGACTGGGCACGCGCCAAAAACGACGCTCTTGCTGCCCGACCTGCGGTCTCGGACACCGCTGCCATCGAGTCCCTTTCTGAAGATGATAAGCGCGTTCGCTTCAATGTTCCGCTACCCGTGAAACTGGAAACTGCACTGGCAGCGCGTCCGGGTGACAGTGAGATCGAAAGAATTTCTGAGACCAGTGATCTGTACTTTGAAATTTTTGGTCACGACAGCTTGAAGAGTTTTTTGTGGTCGGGAGTGGAAACCGGTAACACTCTAACTTCGAACATGGATTACCGCTGGAACTCGATTCGCGAAGCAGGTCTTTATGATCCGGAGATTCGTGCGAAATTTATTTCAGGACTTAAGAAAGCAGGCATATCTAACATTCGTTTTGGTTTTTCCAATCACGAGATCAGAAAACTTCCGAACGGTGAGTGGGATGAGTTGTCGTGGAGACAAGCGACAGAGATGATCGAAGATTTCACCCACGCAGGGATTCGACTCTCGCTTGACCTTCATCACTTCGGGATTGAGTCGCGCTTTTGTGTGAACTCAGAACTTAAAACGGTGACGTACGTGAAAAATGGCGACGAGCTCTGTGATAAACTCCGCTATGATCCGGAAAAAAGTTTTTATCTTCATCCGGAGTGGCCGGATTACTTTGCGGACTTTGCTGCCGAGGCTGTTCGTCGCTTCTTTCCATCCGTAAGAACATTCACGCTCATCAATGAGCCGGAAACAGTCAAAGGTTTCAACTCCGGTCTATGGTTTGGTGCTTTCCCCGGCTGGAACCCGGACAGAAGATCCGATGCCCAGCAGTTTGAAGTGTATCGCGCGATCAATCTTGGTAAGGCAGCAGTGAAAGCGCGACTCAGCATTGAGAAGTACGTGCGTGACATGCGCCTGACTGAGCGTCCGATATTCTTCCACGTTGAAGCGATGGTGCCGAAAAGAACGTGGGAAGATTTCAACACTCACATCCGCTACATTTCCTCAGACACGATTCTTGGCCATGAATGGCTTCTGAACGCGGACTTTGATCATCTTCTTTCGCTTCCCCTTCAGGACATCGGGTGGGAGCTCAACTGGGACATGATTCCGAAAGAAAAAAGAAATGTGCTTCATCTTCTCGGGTCGCAGGCGATCTGGTGGGGATTCAACGGAGATCCTGCCGGCATCGAAGTGAGAAAAAATAAATTTCTGACTGAGCTCAAAGACCTTCAGCGTCTCCATCGTAAGCTTCGCGAGGAAACAAATCTCTCGATGAAGGATCACACTGTTCTCGGCATCGATTACTATGCTCACAATGAAGAGGGCCTTGAGCCGAAACCGGAACTCTACAATGTGCAGATCAGTGAAGGAAAACGGATCGGC
>JBJMLZ010000205.1:0-3426 GCA_045805035.1 Bacteriovoracaceae bacterium | reverse complement strand
TCAGGATGCAAACGATCAGTCTCCGTCTCCTCGACTCAAAAACTGTCAAAAATTATATTGAAAAAGATCCTGAGATAAACACCCAGGACTTGATCGCATTCTGGGGCGAAGAGCTTTTCCTCGAGCGAGCGCACGCTCGCGGAATAAGTTTGCCTCTGGGCTCCAGCACACCTGAGAATCTTCCGCGATAAATCAAAAAAACAAGTTGGGCCCTAGTTTTGTTACTTGGGCAAGGAAGCGGATTGATCTCGAAGAAGTGTCCATCACTTAACGCCATTTCACTCAAATTTTACTTTCATCTGTCGCAATTTAACCTGAAAAAACAATTTCTATCATTCGTTGGTGCAAAACTCTTATTGTCTCAGGCCGAACACACTCAATAAGGAGATTGCGATGAGAAAGTTGTTTTTTCTGGTCCTCGTGCTGTTGGTTTCGTCGGTGAAGGCAAACGCCAATGTCATGCTGGCCTTTCAAACCATGTATGGAGTGGACGGTCCTTTCGTAAATGATTCATCTATCCGGAACGTTCCGGGAGATGAGCTTCCCTGGGAAGTGAGAAGCGTCCATGGTTTTGTCACTACCACCGGTCATGTCTTTATTAAGGTGAGAGGCCTCGTGTTTTCCGATGATCCGTCTGTGCCACCTGAGCTCAGAGGAATTAACGATGAAGAAAAATTCCGTGGTCTCGTGAGCTGTCTCACTGAAGACAAGACCGGAATCAGCGTCACTAATATCTTCACTCGCGGCTTCCGTGCTACCCGTCATGGGAACTCAACCATCAACGATCACATCAAACTGCCGGACAGTTGTGTGGCACCGATCGTGTTCGTGATGGCGGGCTCTGAGAATAAATGGTTTGCGGTAACAGGTGCTGAATTAGGAAGTGACAAGAAAAAATAAAACGAGATGGCCACCTTTCGGTGGCCTTCTTGTTCTTACGGAATTTTTTCCCAGCGCTGGCACTGCTCTTCCAGGCCACACTCTTCGTGGCTTCTTGCGCAGTATTCGCCGGAAGTACAGTTTTCTCCCCAGCTGTCACAGTTGTAATCAGAGTAACTGTAATCATCACACACGCTGCTACAAACTTCTTCACGTGAAGCCTCCGCACAACGGTGAGTGGATTTCCAGACTGCCTGATAAATGATGAGCGCGCCGAGAATGACGAGCGGAACGATGGCCATTGCATATTGCACGACCTGACCATTCCAGCTCGCCCCTCGCTCGCCCATGCCGGAAAGCTGTCTCTGGAGGAGATTAGCTATACTTCCGGCATCGGTTGCAGATTTTCCAAGTAGTGTTGCTTGTGCCTTCAGCGCCGCAAACTTTGTTTTGTCATTCGTGCGCGCTTCAACCTGAGACAAAAGTTGTTCCTGAGTCAGTCCACGGTCATAGAGTTTCTGAAGAGCATCCGCAAATTGCTGATTGAAGGCCTCTGCTTTCTTCATGTCTTTCTGGTCCCAATCGACGACCATATTGTATTCGTAGTCATTGAGTGCAGTCGTGAGGTCCTGCTGGACAGTGCCGGCGAAGACCTGCGAGGTAAAACATAGAACAAGAAGCCAGGTGAGAAGTTTGATATGTATCTCCTGAATCTTTTATTGTTATGGGTACTGACAATCGTACTGAACACCTTCGGGAGCATTTTCAGCACCGGCATTCGGACACACATCATCCTTGGAATAGATAACGAGGACTGCGATCTCGGCAAAGAAAAGAATTCCGAGGCCAACACCGAAAACTGAGCCGGCGCTTGGCGCCCAGCTTGAACCTTCGGCATACATTTCATGAGAACGTTCTTTGATCAGATCCTGAAGTTTCTGGAGAACAACTTTTCCATCTTTATCTTTCAAAAGCTCGAGCACGACGGGATCAACGTCTTTCTGTCCCCTGAGCGCCTCGCGAAGTTCACTCTGCGAAAGTCCATCGAGTGCTTTCAGTTGATCAGAGAAACGCGAATTGATGGCGGCAAGTGCAGCTTCATCTTTCTGGTTCCACTCTACAGTGAGGGAATAGCGATATTCATCAATCAACTGGCGCAGATCCTGCGAAGGCGCTGCCCAGGCAAAGCTCTGAAGGAGTAAACAAGGAATCAAAAACAAAATGAATCTCTTCATAAAACCTCCAATGGCGTAATCGATGCGGAAGCTACTGAATGTAACGCAGGATGATCAACCGGATTGGAGTTTTGTCAGACGATATTGGAAAGGCCGGTGCCAAAAAGGACCCGAAGGGCCCAAATGGCACCGCTGATTTAAAGAGTATTCATGCGCTTAAAGATCTGATCAAGCTCAGCTCTTGAGGCCTGCGACCCGACTGAAGAAAAGGTATATGTAATTTCATCCTTCCCTTCCTGCCACTGCTTCATCACTGCGTCCGCGTACTCATCAAGGTTCTCGCCAAAATCGTGAGAGCCCCCGAGATTCGTGCGAACCGCAGGAGGAATGATCTCGATCACCTTGATCCCGGTGTCCTTTAATTGATGGCGAAGAGACATGGTAAAAGAGTGAATCGCCGCTTTGGTCGCGCAGTAAACCGGAACTGTTGTCAAAGGAACGAACGCCAGACCGGAACTCACGTTAGAAATGATGGCGTTCTTTTTCTTTGAGAGGTGATCCAGGGCGAGCATCGAAAGATGAATCGGGCCCGAGAGATTGATGTTGATTTCCGAAGCAGTCTCACTCCAGGCCTCGTGAGCTTTCAGATTCACTTTGCGCTGAATGCCGGCGTTGTTAATGAGAACATTCACGTCCGGAAACTTTTTCGTCACTTGTGACCACAGTTCAATCCGGTCTTTTTCCTTGCCGGTGTCCGCAACGAAGGTCTCAAGTGCCGGAAACTTTTTCTTCATCTCTTCAAGCTTTCCCGGATCCCTGCCACAGGTGATAACTTTGTTTCCTGCTTTAAGAAATCTTTCCACGAGGGCCATGCCGATGCCGGACGAGCCGCCTGTGATGAGAACTGTGTTGCCTTTCATTTCCATGATTCACCTCTTGATGAAATCATTCTAGAAGAAAGACGATAGCAGTTCCAGTAAAGAGCAGTGCTTCTCTAGTTACAGACCGGCGCTGGTGGCACAACGGGATTCACTTTAATGACTTTTGATGTCGTGGAAGTGGCACCATCATTGTCTTTCACTGTGAGCGTCACAGTAAATGTTCCCGGGGTATTAAAAGTCTTATTGCGTGAGATACCCATAGCAGAGGTACCGTCACCAAAATTCCAGTTGTAGGATGAAATCGTACCATCCGGATCAGTTGTTCCTGATCCGTCAAATTGAACATCGAGCGGAACTGTTCCCGAAAGAACAGAAGCAGTCATCCTCGCAGTTGGCGCCGAATTCGGTACCGTCGTAGTGAAGCCAACTTTGAACGTCTTTGAAGTTCCATCCACAGAAACCGCACTCAGGAGATCCGGTGAAGCACTTTG
>JBJMLZ010000204.1:0-8471 GCA_045805035.1 Bacteriovoracaceae bacterium | reverse complement strand
CTCTTCATCTCTCCGCGCCCCACCGACTGCACAATCAATCTGAAGCTCAGCAATCGCATCCATCAGAGTGACTGCTTGTTGTCGATTGCGACTCGGATAGGGCCCCGTTTCCTCAATCGCTCTTCCCATCTTGATGGTATCTTCCACCTTGCGGACGAGAAGCCTGGCGCCCAATTGAGCAATGATTTTGTCACGGAACTCGAGAGTCTCCGGAAAATTATGGCCGGTATCAATATGCAGGACACGAAAAGGAAAAGGATCCGGATAAAATGCTTTGTGGGATAGATGAAGGAGGCATAGAGAATCTTTGCCACCTGAAAATAGTATGACAGGATTTTTGAACTGTGCCCTGACTTCTCTCAGGACATAGATGGCCTCGTCTTCCAATTGTTCCAAAAAATCCATGGGTAGTTCCACTTATCAGTCGTTACTACTTAAAGGCCTTTTTCATTCAGCTCTGTTCTTCGATTTCAACCATGAGGAAGCCGGAGTCCAGTGCCTGACCTTCTTTCACGTTGATGTTCTTGATCGTGCCCTCTGCACCTGACTTGATCTCGTTTTCCATCTTCATCGCTTCAAGAATTAAAACCGTCTCGCCTTTGGTAACCTTGTCGCCGACTTTCTTCATGAGCTTCACGACCTTGCCAGGCATCTGCGTGATTAGAGCTCCCGCGCCGCCCTTATTGAGCCCTGAAGGTTTAAAGCCGCGATAGACTTTATAGACTTCAGAGTTTGAAACCAATACTTCATTCACACCCAAAGCAGGAAGCTTCTTCCAGCTTTTATTGTCGAATGAGTAATACGTTTTCCCCGCAAGCTTTCTTATCCAGAGCTGCGATTTTTTCCCTTCATGAGTGAATTCCACTCGACCAGGAGCAAACTCAGCATCAATCGAAAATTCTTTCATATCCTGGTTAACGAAATAATATCTCATGCCTTCGCTCCATTCATTTCAATCGCGGCGACTTTCACCATGAATGCTTTCGGATCTTCCTTCGGTGAAACCTTTTCCTGCGGTTTGATCTTTCCAATATAGGCGGTGGAGTATTCACCTTTTACAAAAGTCTCTTCTCTCAGAATAACTTTATGAAGCGGGATATTGGTTTTGATGCCTTCAATGATCAATCCATCAAGAGCGGCCCTGACTTTTCTCAAAGCGACGTCACGATTGAGGCCCTTGGCGATCAGCTTTCCGATCATCGGATCGAAATCCGGAGTGATCATGAACTTGGGATAAATACAGTGATCGAAACGAATCCCCTGAGGGAAAGTCGTCTCAAAGCCCACGATTTTTCCCGGAGCAGGGAGCATGGTGATCGGATCCTCGGCACAAATGCGCAACTCAATTGCGTGTCCGTGAATCTGAATATCGTCCTGTGATTTGAAATCAAGTGGCTCACCGAAAGCGGCCTTAATCATGTTCGCCACTAGATCCACACCCGTTATCTCTTCGGTAATCGGATGCTCTACCTGAATACGCGTGTTCATCTCGAGGAAGTAAAATTTCTTATCTTCGCCCATGATGAATTCAACGGTCCCGGCAGAATCGTAGTTCACTGCTTTCGCGCATTTCACTGCTGTTTCACAAATCGCCTTACGAACTTTCTCGTCAGTGCCGATAAATGGCGACGGCGCTTCTTCCACGATCTTCTGGTGACGACGTTGAATGGAACATTCACGTTCAAAAACGTGATAAACGTTTCCTTTCTTGTCCGCGAGAATTTGCACTTCGATGTGATGAGGATTCAGAATATATTTTTCGACCAGAAGTCCCGCGTAGCCGAAACTCGAAAGCGCTTCCCGCTGAACCGCCGGGAAATTTGTTTTCACTTCTTCATCATTGGCACAAGGGCGCATGCCCTTACCACCGCCGCCTGCGACAGCTTTGAGAAGTACCGGATAACCGATTTCATTCCCGATTTTGATCGCCTCTTCAATCGTCGCGATTTCTCCCGTCGACCCTGGAACAACCGGCACTCCTGCTTCTTTGGCAATCTGCTTGGAGATGTCCTTTGCGCCCATTTTATAAACCGCAGTCGGATTCGGGCCGATGAAAGTAATTCCTTTCTTGGCGAGTGCTTCGGAAAACTCTCTGTTCTCAGAAAGAAATCCATATCCCGGATGAACGCCGTCGATCTTGAAGTCATCAATGATCTTCATGATTTTTGGGATGTTGAGATAAGTATCTTTGTTGTTTGAACCTTCGAGGTGCACCCACTCCTGGCAATACTCCAGATGAGGTGGCTCAGTTTCATTGTCAGTCCACACACCAACGGATACGAGGCCCAACTCATTGAGCGCTTTCGCCACACGAATCGCAATCTCTCCGCGGTTGATGATTAAAACGCGTTTGCCTTTCATAGTGGAATGTTCCCGTGTTTGCGTTCTGGCATTTTTACTTTTTTGTGCTCAAGAGCTTTGAGGTATTGATAGAGACGCTGTCTCGTCTGTTCCGGCTGTATAATCTCATCGATGTATCCGAGCTCAGCCGCGCGATAAGGATTGGCGAATTCATTTTCATAATATTCAACGTGCTTGGCCTTGTTCGCGAGATCGTGACGGTAAATAATATTCACAGCACCGTCCGCACCCATCACCGCGATCTCCGCAGTTGGATAAGCGAGGTTGATGTCCGCGCGAATGTGCTTCGATGACATAACGTCATAAGCACCACCGTAAGCTTTTCTCGTGATCAATGTAATCAGCGGAACAGTAGCTTCTGAGTAAGCATACAAGAGTTTCGCTCCATGACGGATAATGCCGCCGTACTCCTGAACTGTACCGGGCAAGAAACCTGGAACGTCGACCAGAGTAATAATCGGAATATTAAAAGCATCACAGAAACGAACGAAACGTGCGCCCTTCACCGAAGAATCGATATCGAGGCATCCGGCAAGAAACGCGGGTTGATTCGCGACCACTCCCACTTTAATTCCTCCAATCGACGCAAAACCCGTGATGATATTTTTTGCAAAGTCCGGCTGAACTTCCATGAAGTGCTGGTCGTCCACCACTTCCATAATGAGTTCTTTCATGTCGTAAGGCTTTCTCGAATTATCCGGAATAAAATTCTTCAACTTGTTATTCGCTCGTGTCGGCGAATCCGTCGTAAGTTTCGGGGTGTGCTTCCCCTTGTTACAGCTAGGAATGAACGCAAAAAGTTCTCTCACTCTTTCAAAGCAGTCATCCTCATCTTCGGTCCTGAAGTGAGCAACTCCCGACTTCTCATTGTGAGTATGAGCACCACCGAGTGCATCTTTCGTAACTTCTTCGTGAGTCACCGTCTTGATGACTTCCGGTCCGGTCACGAACATGTAGGAAGTCTTATCCACCATGAAAATGAAATCAGTCATCGCGGGAGAATAAACTGCTCCACCGGCACATGGGCCCATGATCACAGAAATTTGTGGAATGACTCCAGACGCCTGAACGTTGCGGTAAAAAATTTCCGCATAACCCGCGAGTGCATCGACACCTTCCTGAATTCTTGCGCCACCTGAATCGTTGAGACCGATGATAGGAATTTTATTATCAACAGCGAAGTCCATCACCTTGCAGATTTTTTTTGCGTGAGAGGCACCAAGTGCTCCTCCCCAACACGTAAAATCCTGCGAGAAGATCGCGACTTGCTGGCCATTAATTTTACCAATACCAGTGATAACACCATCGCCGAGATATTTTGTTTTCTCCATGTCGAAGGCATTGCATCGGTGTGTGACAAATTTATCGAATTCAATGAAGGAATCAGGATCGAGGAGCTTACTGATTCTTTCGCGGGCAGTGTACTTGCCCTGATCGTGTTGCTTGTTGATTCGCTCCTGGCCTCCGCCGAGTTCTGCTTCTTTAGTGAGTCTGGCCAATTGCTCGTTCCGCTGCTCGTTTGTCAGCATCAGGTCCTCCTGAAAATGAATTCAGAAGTTATACCGTGGAAGACCCTTAGGGTAAAGAAATTGACTCAGGTTGCCAGCACTTCAATTCGACTTTTCCGCGGTTAATTTCCACGTAATGACACGAGAGAAGCCATGAGCCGGGATTAAGATATTTATGATGATTTTTTAAAGTGACTTCACCCGGATGATGAGTGTGACCAAACACGACGTAGTCAAAACCTCTCTGAGAAATTTCGTACGCAGCTTCCGCAAACTCTGGCGGCTCACCAATGATCCCTGTCTTCTTCGCGCGCGCGTGAGCTCGCCATTTTTCAAAAGAAATCCACAGTCGATAAAACTGCGGTGAAATTTTCAAGAGGAGCCCGGCAGCGTGAGTAAGCTTCTCATACATCACCGGGTGCTTTACATAAAACGGATCATACAAGTGACCATGTTCAATTCGCACTCTCGTATTTCCCGACTTCACATTAAGAAATGGAGACACCTTAAAATATCCCCAGTCTTCCAGAAAATTTTCCAGATGCATATCGTGGTTGCCAACGACATAGTAAATATTGTGAAGGTCTTTATTGAGCGACTTGATCGTCCGGATCATCTCCGGCATCTCGGTGATGATTTTCCCGTAAGATGCCTGCGCCATTTCAATGCCATCGCCATTGATACAAATATCGTAATTCTGTGCCGCCGCCCACTTGATGAACTTCATCGCGATATGCGACGACGATGAAAACGGATTTCCAAGATGGAGATCACTGATAATGACCATTTTTTCGGTGTTCAAATTCGTGATCATCTTCCGCTGATTGCCGCGAGGATCTCGTCGACTTTTTCCTTGGGAATATTTCCCTGCTTGATGAGATCGATGATTCTTTCATTCGAAATTTTGATTCGTAATGAAAGCGCCTGAAGCATTTCAAACGCAAACGTCGGATCTCGTCTGATCTTCAGAAGAAATCCTCCCGGTTGAAGCACCAGTAGCTTTGTGGTTCCCACTGCCTTCGCCGAAGCAAAGCGATGTCCACCCTGAAGAAGTGCCATATCTCCGAAAAACTCGCCTCGCTCAAATGTGACAAGCTTCAAAGGGCCGACGTCTGTTTTCTTCCAGATCTCCGCCTTCCCTTCCTGAATGATAAAAAGATCGCGAGAAGTGTCTCCTTCCTCGAAGATCGATTCGCCATCCTCATACTGAATGGTCTTCTCATGAATGAGTTTGCTTTTAATGACCTTCGCCATTTACTCTCCGAAAAACTTCACCGTCCGCTCACGGACATCATTCGCAACTGGCGGAAGTTCATTGTCCATTTCATGAAGCGAGCCATTGTGAACCTGAATGGCAAAATGATTTGCGTTTGCCCGCACCGTCTGAAAGATCTTATCTCTTTCAACATAGCTGTCTTCGTGGCCGGAAAGGAACACTAATCCCCTCACATTTTTTGAAATCTTCCAGCTCTGCGACTTTATGGAACTCGTAACGAGATTCGCCGCAAATAAAGGAATTGTCGCGGGAGTTGTAGGCCTTACCGGATCCACATGTTCCGCCTGAGTGTTTCTTGTGAGCGTCCGGAAAGTAATCGTGTCCCTGAACATAAACATGTTCATCCAGTTGTTGGCAGCTTCTCCCACCATCGCCTTCACGTGAATTCCGGGTGCGATCAACACCACTTCCTGTGCCCATTTTTCATAGGCAAGCCGGTAGCCTGCGAGTCCACCCGTTGACCATCCCATCACTCTTTTTTTACTGCCGTGACAGTTGTGACCTTTCCAGGCGTATTCACGTCCACTGAAAAGTTCCCACACCCAGCGCGCTTGCTCACCAATCTCCTGATTTTTCTCCAGGGGAGAAACAATCCGCGTATCGTTCATCGTTCCCGCGCTTCCCCCTTGTCCCATGTAATCAAACGATACCGTTCTGTATCCGGCATCACTTAATTTTCTGAACAACGGTTCATGATTCAGGATTGAGTCTGCGAGACCCTCGAGATAAAGCACACAGCCCTTGAAAGGCTTCTTAGGACTCTCGAGATACATTCCTACCCGAAACTCACTCTGGAGTTTTTCGGAATACACCTGAAATGTAGGGAAAGGACCTTGTCTCAATTCAGACTGTGGCTCGCGCTTGATTTGTGAGCACGCCACCATCAGTAAAATGAAAAAGGCCCCGATCGGGGCCTTTCTCTTATTCACCGGCCGCTCTTTTTTGCGCCCGTTTATCGAGTCCGTATTTTTCCACCTTCATGATGAGGCCCGCTCTGGAAATCCCGAGCTCTTTTGCGAGCTTGGATTTGTTGAAGCCAGTGCGCTTCAGACCTTCGCGGATCATGAGGATCTCGAGTTCTTCGAGAGCATCTTTGAGTGAACCGTTAGTGTTCACACCTTTCAGCACACCCGAAACTCCACCCTGACCGGAAGCAGCTTCAGCTGATTCGAAAATTCTTGAAGAAAGCATATCCGGAGTAATGTTCTTTTCCTCACCAGCAAGCACCACGAGACGCTCAACTTCGTTCTGAAGCTCACGTACGTTACCCGGCCATGTATGATCCATCATTTTCTCAAGACACTTCTTAGAGAAAGTCTTGAGCGGCATTCCGGCTTCCTCACACTTCTTCTGGATGAAGAAGTCCATCAGCACAGGAATATCTTCCTGACGCTCACGCAGTGACGGAAGGGCAACGTTGATTACGTTAATTCTGTAATAAAGGTCTTCGCGGAACTCGCCTTTGGCAATCATCTCTTTGAGATTCTTGTTTGTAGCGCAAACCACGCGAACGTTTACTTTCTTCGGAGTCGTCGCGCCAACTGGCATGTATGTTCCTTCCTGAAGAATACGAAGGAGTTTTACCTGCATTGATGGAGATGTATCACCGATTTCATCGAGGAAGAGTGTTCCGCCGTTAGCAACTTCGAAGACACCTTTCTTATCTTTGATCGCGCCCGTAAACGCACCCTTCACGTGACCGAAAAGTTCCGAATCAAGAAGGTTGTCGTTGAACGCTGAACAGTTCACTGCCATGAAGACAGCATCTTTTCTTGGTGAATTGTAATGGATCGCCTTCGCCACCATTTCTTTACCTGTACCGTTCTCACCCTGGATAAGGATTGTCGATTCAGAGTTCGAAACTTTTGAGAGAAGGTGATACACCTGCTGCATCTTCTTCGATTTACCAATGAGGTTGTGATAACGATATTTGTTACCAAGCTCAGAGTTAAGATCCATGATGCGAGCTTCGCGCTTGGAGATTTCCTGGTGGAAAGTGCCGACTTCGTCAGACACGATGTAGAGAAGCTCTTTCATCTCTGAGTAGAAACGACCAGAGAACTTCTTCACCTTGGAGATCGCCTGCTTGGCATCTTCCTGGCCAATTCCGCATTCGACCATTTTTTGTACAACCGCGTCCTGCTCTTCAGAAGTTGTTGTGTCTTTGAAGTATGGATAAGCAACAACGACTCCGCAGAACTCTCCATCCACCATCACTTTATGAGAGTACCCATATGTGCCAGGGAAGAATGCTTCGAACTCGTAGCTGTCTTCATTATGTGAATTGTAGAAATCGAAAACTTTTTCGATGTCTGATTCAAGCCAGTCGTGACCGAAAGAATGAGTCATCTGAAGTTTCAGGAACGGCGACTTGAATGCGTATCCTGGATCTTGTAGGAACTGAACGCGGCCTTGAGCATCCACATAAAGGACATCGAGCCCGTACCAGTTACCAACGATCTTTTCGAGGGACTTGGTAGTATGCAGATCTTTAATCGACTTCCAATCAATCATGAGAGTTCTCCTGTGCTCAAATGTCCATTCCATGGGCATTTTGGATTTAATCGTCTAACTCTTCGGCACTTTGTCGGATTTCTTGACAGGAGAATTGAATATTTGCGGAATTTATTTACAGCTTACGGGTCGAAATCTGGAGGAATTCGTCAAAAGTTTGGAAAAACATTGGTTTGTTCCAGTCCTGAGGACCGATGTATTTCTTCAATGTCGTCATATCCGACGAGAACACATAGGTTTCCGGAACGCGAATTGTTCCAAAAATTTCCTTATGAACGTTTTTATTATCGAGCAACCAAATGATCGGAGCATCTTTGGGAATCGGCTGTGCCCGCAAATGCTTTTGCACTTTCACCAGATCATCGTTCACCGCCACCAACAGAAACTTCACACCCGGACGACTTTTAAATTCGTTTATAAACTTCAAAAGCTCCGGCAACTCAGCCTCACAAGGTGCACACCATGTGCCCCAATAATGGACAACCAGAAGCTTTAGCGATTGATCCTGATAAAGGTCATGGAGCTTGAACTCCTTCCCTTCAAATGTCTCAAAACTTGTTTCTGGTAATTTGGCGAGGACTGACTGTGATTGCGAGGAAGGTACGAGTTGCGCCTCGAGACCTTTTTTCTGCCAGACGGTGTACACAACCGCAGACGCAATAACAGCAAGGATGATTAAAACTCTATTCAACATAAGCAGAAATAAAAAAGGCCCGCTTTCGCGGGCCTTTCCTTAGTGATTATTCAACAAATGCGATGAATGCTTCTTTAGCACCGTCACCGAGACGGCCTTCAGAGAGCTTGAGGATACG
>JBJMLZ010000203.1:0-3074 GCA_045805035.1 Bacteriovoracaceae bacterium | reverse complement strand
TGATCTCGGTGTTGAAGGAAATACATTTCTTATCATGGGCGGTGAAAAGAAAATCTTTTCTTTGAGCTACAACATCACCGGGCCGGGGATTATTCCTCCTCTGGGAGATCAGGCCCTGATTCGGCTTGAGCGCACCATTAATTACTGGCGTGAGTGGATTCAAACTTGTAGTTATCGCGGAGAATATTCTCAGGAAGTCCGTCGAAGTGCGCTCGCCTTAAAGCTTCTCACTTATTCTCCTTCTGGTGCCATCATCGCCGCCCCTACTACTTCTCTTCCTGAGAAGATCAAGGGAGAAAGAAATTGGGATTACCGCTTCTGCTGGCTGCGGGATGCGGCCTTCACCGTGCGCGCCTTTCTCGGACTTGGACTCATAGAAGAAGCACGAGCGTACATGAGCTGGATTCTTCACTCGACTGAGCTCACGCGACCGCGACTTCAGGTTATGTACACACTTTACGGTTATTCGAAGATTTCGGAAAAAATTCTGAATTGGTTTTCCGGCTACAAAGATTCGCGCCCAGTGCGATCAGGCAACGGAGCTTCAACCCAGTTCCAGCTCGACGTGTATGGTGAAGTGATGGACGCAGTTTATCTTTTTTCTCCTCACGTGAAAAAATTCGACAAGGACAATTTCCAGTTCCTGAAAGGGATCGCCGACTCAGTCTGTGATCTCTGGCAAATTCCGGATGAAGGCATCTGGGAAATCCGCTCAGGACCTCTTCATCATGTTCACTCACAGGCGATGGCACTTATAGCTCTTGATCGATTTCTTAAGCTCGCTGATCATATGAGCTGGAAGATCCCGCGCGGGAAATATGAAACGACTGCCAAGCAAATAAAAGAACGAATTGAGAATGAGGGATACAGCGAAGCTCTTCAATCGTATGTGCGCGCATCCGATGATAATGCAGGACTTGATGCCTCTCTCCTGACGATTCCCATTCTCGGCGAAGGACTTTTGAACGATAAACGCATGAGACGAACAATCCGTGCTGTTCAAAGAGACCTCATGGAAAATGGTCTCACCTATCGTTACAAAAATCGCGAAGACGGACTTCCGGGCACGGAAGGCGCATTCGGTGCCTGTTCATTCTGGATGGTGGAAGATCTCGCAAGGATCGGACAACAAGAGGAAGCTCGGGAACTCATGGATACACTTCTTGAAAAGCAAAACGATGTGGGACTCTGGCCGGAAGAACTTGATCCGGAAAATGATGAGTATCTCGGAAATTATCCGCAGGCCTTCACTCACACTGCGCTTATCGGCGCGGCCCTTACACTCCAGGAGAAATTCTCATGAATATCGGAAATGTTTTACTCTGGGGTTTTGCTGCCACACTCGTCCTCACAAATATTATGACTGCAGGAAGAACTTTCCATCTCACCCGCATCGACATTCCGTTTATCCTCGGCACTTTGTGGACCGACGATCGTGACAAGGCCCGCTGGTCGGGATTTTCTTTCCACTTTATGTTCGGATGGCTCTTTGCTTTTATCTATGCGGCTGCGATGGACAGCGCGGGCATTTTCACCTGGTGGTTTGGTGCCATCATTGGGGTTGTTCACGGTTCCTTTGTTCTGATTGCGGGAATGGGAATAGTGAGTTCGATTCACCCGCGCATGGCCTCGGAAGACAGGGGGCCCGAGCCCACCCGGATGCTGGAGCCTCCGGGATTCATGGTGCTGAACTATGGAAAAGGAACTCCGATCGCAACAATGATCGCACACGTGATTTACGGTGCGATCATCGGGACCTTTTATCATCCTTAGAAACTATTCTTTGTAGTAAGCGCGCTTCAGTTCATCGAAATGAACCTGCTTGAGTTTCCCTCTGCGCGAACACATGAGGTTCGTCACATCGAGCTGATAAGAGATAAACGCTTCTTCTTCCTCGTCATAGAACTCTTCATAACAATCCGGGAAGCCGAGTACGTGACCGTATTCGTGACGGATCGTCCACTGCACATCGTATTCTGAAAGAGGAGAATTGGCGTCCATGGTGATCGTCGTGCCGGGAGCATTATCCACGTGAGGAGTTGCGCCTTCTTCCCACACAATGTGAGTCATGTGCTCGTCACTGCTTTCAACGAAATCAATGTGAAGTTGCCAGCCATTCCACTTCCACTCGTCCTGGATATTATCACGGAGATAATTCAGCACTGCCTCGTTATGAGGATTCGCGAATGGAATGTGCATGTTGTTTGGATCAGCAGAAGTCCACACGCCATCCGGACGTGTGCCTGCGATGGTGAAGAAATAATCGTAGAGACCTTTGCCCGCCGGCATGTAGGTATTTTTGAAGTCAACGACAGTACCTGCTTCAATCGCCGCGTTCAGTTCCTTCTTACAATCTTTTCTCGCCTTCTCGGAGTTCATGCAAATCATCACGAGTGAACGCGTGAAGCGCGATTGCTTGAGGTCAGGAAGATTGGCGTAGTCTTTCAGCTGGTCATCGAGATTTTCTTCTTCATTCAACTGGAGATACCCGCGTACGTCATACGCGGCCCCCGCTTTCATTTCTTCCTTGTACGGAAGCATGAGCTTGTAGCGGGAAGCGATCTGATAAGCTGAGTCCACCTGGAAGAGCCATTCCATGAACTCACGATCAGAAACACCGATGTCAGTGGTAAATTCCTTGCCTTCAAAAATTACCGCCTTGAGAGGCGCCGGAATAAGATCGCGGACGATGTCCCACTTCTCTTTGATCATTTTAAAGTTATAAAAGCGCGGAGCAGATGGACCGTTCCCTGCTTGTGTCGCCGGTGACGAAAGTGAAAGTTTTCTTTCCGGTGAACGACTCGCGTTCACGAAATCCACCCACTGGAGATTTCTTTTTCCGAGTGCGAGCCAGGCCTCGATCTGGAGATCTTCACCCGACATGATTTTTTTCATTTTCAAGTTCGGCTGCTTCGCCAGAAGCGCCATGTACTCGCGGCCCGTGAGTTCAAGATCCAGATGGTGCTGATGCGAAGGCATCGCCTGCACAAATGCCGAAGCTAAAAGTGTACTGAGAACAAGAGTGTTCCGGATCATGGGGTCATTCCTTGATGGAGTTTCCCCCTCTCATACCC
>JBJMLZ010000202.1:0-8977 GCA_045805035.1 Bacteriovoracaceae bacterium | reverse complement strand
ACTTTCTCTTCCGATCGATCGCTTGAAGAGCTGATTGAAAATGGTGGAAGTGATCATCCCGTGCCAGATCATCATCCCGGTGTTGAAGTGATAGTTGTCTTCGGAGATGGCACCCGCGATGAGAAACCCTCCACCAATCGCAGCGTGAGTCCAGCCGTCGCCAAGAAAATAAAGTCCCGAAGCAGTGTCCGTCGGAACCCTGAAAAGTTCGTAACCCTGGGCCTTCAGGATGGCCTTGGTGTTGTCATGGTTTCCGATGCCCCAATCACGGCCCTTCTTCTGCATCTCTTTATAAATTTCATCATCAAAGATGTAGAGCACGTACGTTGAACCAAGGATCACGCCCCACCAGGGAAGAGCTTCTTTCGAAAAACTTTCCTTGAACACACCGACCGTGGTGTCGGGAATTTCGGTGAAGAGTTGCTTCCACTGAAGACGTTCTTCAGCGAATACCAATGAAGGAAGCAGCAGTAACAAAAACAAAAATTTCATCAAAATTCCCGGTAGAGAGCAAGACCTGCGGTCTGCGAATCAAGAATAGGAGTGACCATTGTCGTAGGACCTTCGCCCTTGTGTTTTTTCTGGAGACGCGAAATCCCCCAGCCGTAAGAGAAACCGATCGTGGCCCCTGCGATCACGTCCTGAAGCCAGTGCATGTTATCGTTGATGCGCGAGTAGCCCACGAACGTAGAAAGAATGAGCGCAGGAATCCCGATGTAATATTCATGCTCGGCCATCACGTAACCGCTGAAAGCAAACGCGGAAGTAGTGTGACCGGACGGGAAAGAGTTTTTCGTATGATGATCATTGGGCCGCGGTTCACGAATGGTGTATTTCAGGACTGTAGTCACGCCGGTGGAATACGCAGTGGCCTTGAACATGCCGATGGCGCGGCGATGGGCCTCTTCATCTTCATCCACCCAACCTTTGATCCCATAGTAACCAATGTAGAGAGCATTCGGAACAAGTTGTCCGAGCCAGTCACCCCATTGGGAAGAGTGTCCCAAAGGCCGGTCACTGGCAGTCTCCTGTTGGAAAGGATCGACAATCGGATCATCCACGAGAACAACCAGAGTGGTGAGAGCAATGCCTGACCAGAAAAAATATTTGGCGTCAGTGGTAACCGGAGAAGCGGCCTCTTCACCAAAATCGTGAAGATCCCAGGCTAAAGCGCAATGAGCGGTGAGCAGCAGTATGAGCGTGAAAAAAAAGCGCATGACTGAAGTATAGAGAAAATTACTTCACTTTGAAGATATATTTTTTTTCATCCTCGAAGGTCACGAGCGCGCGACCCGCAAAGCCATCGATGTCGTTGCCGTAAATCTCAAAGTCCTGAGGAAGTTTCTCAGGTGACTGGTTGAGCTCGTAACCAAGTTCCGCGGCGATAAGAAGACCCACGTTGTACTGAGTAAGAAGCGGTGGCCGTTTGTGCAGAAATCCGGCGAGACTTTTCCCATACGAGCGCACAATGATGGGAATCTCAAAGGCCTCGGTGTCGAGAAAGCCATGGCCCCAGCGGCCTTTTTTGCCTACTGACTCGCCGTGATCGGAAACATACACCACGAGCACGCGTTCTTTTCTCTTGGAGAGAAACTGATCCAGCTCCTTCCAGAACCGGTCAAACTCGACGATGGAATTTTCGTAGTGAAAGCTCCGCTCATCCCCAGGTGAAGCACCGAATTTTGTCGACTCAGGAGAGTAGCGATACTGCCAGGGAGAGTGCGAGCCGCGCTGATGAAGAACCACGAAGGATTTTCCATCTTCCGCAAACACCGCCTCAAGACCGCCGAGGAGTTTTAAGTCGGAGGCCGCCTCTTCATTGGTAAACCCGGGATCCACATCCTCCAGAGGGCGAAAGGAATCGAGTGAGCTGTGACAGATATAGGGAGCAATGTAACGAAGCTGCTGGCGGGATTGCGTAGACCAGAAGTGCGTGCGGAATCCATTATCGCGCGCTAGTTTCAGAAGACAGTGCTTGCCCTGCGCGGCCTTCATGCCACCGGCCTTTCCGAATCCCAGGTTCATAAAAAAAGCAACGCTGATATCCGTGGAGACACCGGTGGAGAGACCAAGGCCTGAATAAAAATCCGGATTGTTTTTCAAAGAATCAAGATACGGCGTGGTTTCTTTCGGGTAACCGAAAAGTGACATGAGATGTGGCGAGTGACTCTCGCCCAGAACGACAATGATCTTATCCCAGTCTGAAACGGTCTTGCCTTTCACGGTAAGCTCCGTCGAAGAGTTCTTTTCGTCTTCGGCCTTTTCAAAAATCTTGTGCGGAAGAATCTTTCCCGCAAAGTACGACATCGAAAGATAAATGTTGAATCCACCCAGATGCTCAACTGATGGCTGACGGCCCCAGCTGTTGCCCGTGACATAAGTCCGCGCCGGATTGTAGAGGAAGTAAGCGACGAAGAGCCAACCGAGAACGGGAACGGTTTTTCCCGGCGACCATTTCTTCTGGAGAAACCATGAAGCTCCGAGCGGAAGAAGCGTCAGCATCAGTGGAATAATGAGATGGATCGGTTCTCCGAGAACCGAACCCTGGATCTCGCCCATCTGGGAGAAGAGGAGAAAAATTTCAAACGGCAGAACCTGCGTGCCGAAAAAAGAAACGTGCACCATCTGGAAAAAATTCGCGACGAGGATGAAGTGAAGAAAAATAAACCGGAGACTTTTTTCCTTCACGAAAGTAACCGCGATATAAAACGCCAGAAACCCCAAGGTTTTTCCCGGCGACAACCAGGCCATCGGCGAGCCCTTGATCGCAAAGAACAGATACTGCTGGGCCAGCGTGAGAACAAGAAAAGAGAAACCGAGGATAAGATTTCCCCGGAGCTCGCGGACATTGAATTGCATGGAAATAGTTTAGCAATTCCGCTCAGGGAAGCCAAAGAGAAAGGGAGGTGGCAATGAATCCGTCCATGCGGGAAAGCCCACCTTTTCCGGCCGGATAAATCTCATCGCGCGAAGAAAATCCGCGGACCTCCGTCCGCCACATCGTCGTGGAGGCGAGATACTGATCAAAATTCACGGACAACCCTGAGGTCACAAAGCCGTTTTTTGTCCCGATGACATTGGCCTTATGAGGATCGTAGTAATGCTCGATCCTTCCCGCGATAAATCTTTTCTCATCGAGCTTTCTGCGCGCGGTGAAGGTGGCGGCCCCCCATCCATCAACTCCGGTATTGGCCTGTTGAGACTGATGACCGAAATCTACTGCCGCCAGGTACTGCCAGTTCCCACCGGGTTCAAATTTCAGGATGAAGTTGTAGTATCCGCGAAAGCGCGGACGAAATTTTCCATCGGGCCCGGGAACCTGTTCTTCATCACCAAAGAAAGTATTCAGGGTGAAGGTCACTTCCTCGCCGAATTTTTTTATGTACTGAGTGCCGACGGATTTGGCGGTATTGTCATCGCGGATGGTTTGCCAGCCGTTCATGAGATGCAGCTGGAAATTTTTGTAGGTGATCCGGAAACCGGTGGAGTAGTAGGGAACATAGTCGAGGTTCAGCGCACGCGAATAGGTCCAGTTGTCTTTCGAGATCCACGACTCCGCTCCGATGTGGCCCAGATAAATTCCTCCATCCACCCACACGTCCCCGAACTTTCTTCCGATGTAGGATTCCTGGAGATACTTCAGGTCACTTTTTTCTCTTAGTGTATTTGCCTCAACTGAGTTCCCACCCTGGATGATCAATCGTCCGCGCCAGTTTTCATTGCTCACGTTAAAGCCACCGTAGGCGAGGTTGATGTTCGGCTGGTTGTGATAAAGCGGTTGAGTGGTGAATGCGCGCTTGCCGGAAGAAGGCGCATTGAAGTCGTAGGCGTAGTATGAATCCACGAAGGCCTCGACCATGGAGGCCTCAGCGACGATGGGAAATAAAAATAAAAATAAAACGATAAAACTAAAACGCATACGTGTACATCAGTGTCCATTTATCTTTGGCGGGAAGGACCGCAAAGGTCTCCGGATGGTCTACCTCATAATTTATTAAAGAGTCATAAAAAACACCGCTTAAAAATGACCCGATGGCATAACCTCCCAGTACGTCACTGGGATAATGGCGCTGGCCTTCCACTCTTGCCCAGAGAACTCCTGCCGCCATGACCGAGTTGGCGGAATTGATTCCCGTGCGAAGATCACGACTCATGGGAGTAGCAGCAAGGTTATTTCTTGTGATGGTATTTCTTGTACCAGCCTGAGTGGCGTGTCCGGAGGGAAAGCTTCGTCGATCAGCGTGATTGGGTCTTTCACGCGCTACCTGATCGGCGAGGTAATCATGAGCGTAATCCGAGACGCGAGAAGAAATTCCCACCACCACATAACCCTTGCCCTTTCTCACGAGCCATTCGCCGGCAGTACCCTCATCACTGGAAGCAGTAAGAAGGGGAGTGAGAAACATTTCGTATTTCAGAACATCATTCAGATCGTCTGACCACTTGTCCGCATTTTTCGTATTGTTGTAGACGGGTGATTCTTTCACTGCCCAGTTGGAAATCTTGTTATCGTATCCGCCCCAGTGAATGATGAGAGCACTTCCTGCTGGCGCCCACACGTGAGGAGATGTGGCATTTTTCACGAGAGCGTTTTTGATGCGTGAACCTTCAATCGGCCAGAGCGCGTTCTTCCCCCAGTCTCCTTTCTTCGTGAAGAGCGAGCACGAGGACAAAATAAAGAGGAAGAAGAGGGCCCAATTCATCGGGCCACTATACCGTGAAAAATTTCCGTGGCCGTCTAAAATTTTGACAGTGACTCGCATGTGTCAAATCATGCGACAAAGGGGGCATTGATTTTACAGGGAAGCGGCCGGCCCTTGCCTTGCATTTATGATGGGCATGAAAACAACACTCTTTACCATCTTCGCACTTACTCTTTCCCTCAGCTCTTTTGCTTCAGAGCCTACTGGTTATTACAACCAGGGTTTCCTGAAAGACGGTGAGTGTCTTCCTCCGGGTGGAGAGGGCTTTACTGTCATTCAATTGAGCCAGGACGTGGGACACATCTTCGGCACCACCGAGATGATCGACATGCTCGAAGAAACTGCGGCAGATATGCAGCACAAGTATCCAGGAAGAGACCGCCTTCAGATTGAAGACATTGCTCAGGAAGGTGGTGGTGATATTGATCCGCACGGCTCTCACGAAAACGGACTTGATGCTGACATTCAATATTTCAAAGCAGACGGACGCGAGAGCATGGGCAAGGGCTACGCCGCTTCGATGTTAAATGGTGACGGAAGCGTTTCATCAAACTTCGATGTAGAAAGAAACTGGGAACTCATGAAGTCCCTCAACAGTCACGGCAAAATCAACATGATCTTCATCGACAGAAACTTAAGCGCTCGTCTTATTGAGTACGCTCGTGAAACCGGCGATTACAATTCTAACCGCGCGCTCATCCAGAAGTTCCATCACGTCGATGGCCACGATGATCACCTTCACGTGCGCCTCATGTGTCCGGCGTCTGCGAAAAGCTGTCACTCAACAACTGTAAAAAAGGCTGGTGGTGCATGAAATATTTAATCTTCGCAATCCTTGTCACAACGACTTCGTTTGCATCTGAAATCCAGAGTTCGAATAATGGCTGTGATTCGTATTACAGACAGAGAGACCAGATCTACAAAGAGATGTCTGCCCTCTCTGCGGAAATAGTGAGAAGTCACTCAGGTTCGGAAGAAGTACAGCCTTCCTATTCAAGTTCTACCAACTGCGAAGAGGGGCCAACTGACTATCAGGTTTACCTGTCCCGCCGCCGTTACCTCGAGCAGCGCCTCGAAGATGTTAACGTCTCAATAAGAAATTATTGCCCCCATGGCAGTCCTGAATAAGATTTAACAAAACTTTCACATATACGCGTGGCACGAAGCCGCGTCATTCCACGAATTTATGTTACCTTAAATTCACAGGGGCAAAATCATCCGTATGATGGCCCCCGGGTTTTTCGTTCTATGATTATGTAGAGGAGATGACCCATCTCCGCCGTACAGGGAGGTACGTTTGTTCCGGGCCACCACCTTCGCACTCGCGCTCACACTTTCTTCCAGTGCCTCTCAAGCTTCGATCATCTCGAAGTACTTCAAGCAGATTCCGATTTCGGAAGCGCTTTCTGTTTTCGGAAGTGCCAGCGATCGTGAGCTGAAAAGTGATTCCATCAAAGTCCTCGTCTGGAACATCAAAAAGACGCAGGAAAAACCGTGGAAGACTGAGTTCAGTGAATACGCGCGCGGAAAGGATATCGTGCTTCTCCAGGAAACCTACGATGTTGCTCTCTTCACAGACACGCTACAAAACTTTGATGGCTATCGCTGGAACATGGGGAAGAGTTTCTCTTACGTGAAGTATAATTACCACTCCACAGGTTCCATGATCGGTTCTCACGTGGAACCGGAGGACGTGATTGTCACTCACACGGTTGATCACGAACCACTCACAAACACTCCGAAGACCATGACGTCAGCAAAGTATGCAGTCGAAGGTCTCGATAAACCACTGCTCGTGATTTCCATGCACGCGATTAACTTCCGCGAGCTCGCTCCTTTCAAGCGCAACATGCTTCAGGCACGCGCGGAAATTGAAAAACATGATGGCCCCGTTCTTCTTGCGGGTGACTTCAACACGCATTTAAAAGAACGCATCAACTATCTTACGCAAATGATGAAAGAGCTGAAATTCACCACCGTCATTTTCAAGAACGGTGACCAGCGGATGAGAGCACCTATCACGGGTAATTTCCTGGATCATGGATTCGTGAGAGGACTTGACGTGAAAGCTGCTGAAGTGATCGGCACTTCTCACGGCAGTGATCACAAGCCGTTGCTGCTCGAGCTCAGCGCAAGCCGCTAATTCCGACAACAACATTTTCCTCAGTAGTGACCGCCCCCGTCTCGTCTTCGCTGGTTCATTCGTTCAGAATCTTTTCATGAACGCTTCGGGAATGAGCGAAGTCGCGCTCGAATTAAGACGGAAGAAAAATGAAATCCTTCAGGAATGGGAAAAACGCGTTCGCGGGAGCCTGCCGGTTGCGCGCGAAGAAAGTCCGCGTGCTCTCCGTGATTCGCTTCCGGATTTCCTTGATGACCTTGAGAAGGCCCTGAGTAAAGGAATCGTCGCCGCAATGGACGACATCGATCGCTTCGCGCACAAGCACGGTTCCGAGCGCGCTTTCGATTCCCATTACACGCTCGAAGAAGCGCTCATCGAATACAATGTTCTCCGTCAGGTTCTCTTTGAAATGCTCGAGACCAATGGGCCACTTCAACCACCGGCGAGAAACATCATTCTCGATGCGGTAGGGATTGGAAAAGCGAAGGCGGGAGCTGAGTACAGTAAGCTTCAGATGCGCCAGCTGCGACAGGCCTATCAGCGGCTGAAAGAGGCGACCGACATGCAGCCTGCGCTGATCGCGCAGGTGGGAGTCGATCATCGCTATCTCTTCGTGAATAAGACCTATGAAGATTGGTTCAATATTGCTCGCGAGGCGATCATCGGAAAAACTATCGAGGAAGTGGCAGGATCTGAAGTGTGGAAGATCGTCCGTCCTGCTTACGAAAAAGTTTTTCAGGGTGAGCAGGTGACGTACGAAGCAGTCATGCCTTTCCGGAACGGTGACAAATATATTCATGCTGTCTATACACCGGGAAGAAATGAGAAAGGCGAAGTGACTTCTGCCTTTATCTCCATTCATGACATCACCAGTATCAAGGAAAAAGAAAATAAATTGCGAGCGAGCGAAACGCAGTATCGTCAGCTCGCGGATTCCATTCCTCAACTGGCGTGGACTGCGGATTCCTCGGGGCACATGGATTTCTGCAACGCCCGCGTGATCGAATTCACGGGCAAACCTCCCGAAGAAGTGAAAAGCGATATGGGATTTCACCTCATTCATCCAGAGGACGTTCCCCATATAAGAAAACTCTGGGAGAAAGGTTTAAGGGACGGAAGTGAGATGGAATCGGAATTCAGGCTCCGGAAAGCGGACGGAACGTATCACTGGTTTCTCCTCCGTGTGGTTCCGCTGAAAGACGAAAACGGAAAAGTCATCAAGTGGTTCGGTACCAACACCGACATCACCGAACAGAAGGCGATGCTCGATGCCCTCCACGAAGAAACCGTGTTAAAGGATAAATTTGTCTCTACGCTTTCCCATGACCTTCGCACCCCTCTCACTGCTGCCCGCATTTCCGCTGAGCTCATCAGAAGAAAATTTCACGATGATCCCGCGCCAGCACTCTCAACGAGAATCATAGACAACCTTGATCGCGCGAACAAAATGATTGAAGATCTTCTCGACGCGAGTAAAGTTCGCGCGGGCGAAGAAATCATTCCTGACATCAGTGAAACTGATATTGTCGATGTGACGAAACGGACTCTGGAAGATCTTTCGACGATTCATGGAGATCGTTTTGTGCTTTCATCTCCCGCACAACTTGAGGCCTTTGTTGATCGTAATGGGTTCAGAAGGATTCTTGAAAACCTTTGCAGTAATGCCATTAAGTACGGAGCTCCGAATACGCCAGTAACGATCAACCTGAAGCTAGATGACGGTCACCTTACAATGTCTGTTCACAATAAAGGGAATCCTTCCATGAAGATTGATAAGGATAAACTTTTTGAGCCATTTCATCGGGGAGAGGGAGCTGCCACGAAGAAGGGTTGGGGCATTGGACTAACGATTGTGAAAGGGATTACTGAGGCCCATCGGGGTGAAGTGACTGTCGAGACGTCACCGGAAGGAACAACGTTTACCATCCGTATTCCGACTGATGTGCGCCGTGCACGAGGAAAAATTCAGCCGAATCATTAGGCAGTTTTTAAAATTTAAAACTATCTTTGATTTCTTCCTTAATTAAATCTTAAGAAGCATTTGCGCCGAGGTGGACATCATAGCGAATTTTTTTGTTTTCGAGTATGATGTGTCAGTCGGTTTCGATGCGAAAATCTGGAAGTATGAAAGAAAACAACTGCAAAAACATTT
>JBJMLZ010000201.1:0-4065 GCA_045805035.1 Bacteriovoracaceae bacterium | reverse complement strand
CCCCGAGATCATCAAGCTCCTCAATACCATTCAGGGAAAGATTGAGCCTTCGATTTACTCAGCATGCAGAAACAACACAGGTGATGTTCGGATCGTGAACTGCGGTCACAAGCATAGTAGGGTCCTTTCCGACTACATGATGAGCATTTACCAGCTGAACCGGCTACGTAATCAGGTTCATGCTTATGCACAAAAACCAAACATCAGGAACAATGCCAGCAGACTCTCGGATGTGAATAAGGTTGCTTCAAAGTTAAGTTGTATTCGTACTCAGAGCGATGAAATCACTCTCACTTGTTCGAACGAGGGGTGTGGCCCGACAACTTATGCACTCAATCCTCGAAATGCAGAAGGGCAGATTCAGCTTTGTCCTCGCTTCTTCGCTCTTTCACCCAGCAGTATGAGTGCGACACTCATTCATGAAATGAGTCACGACTGCGGCACGCTCGATTTTGAATATTATTATTATGACAATGATAGAGTTTCCAACCCGAATCCAACTAACACAGATTCGATTCAAAAATTTTTTGGATGGAGTACCGACATCATACCTAAAAACGCGGATAACTTTCGTCTTTGGGCACAAGAAGGTTTCTGTCTCCCCGGCTATGATTGTCGGAAATGATCGTATTTAGCTTCTTCAAATTCCTGCTTAATTGAAATGAAATCCGTGATTCCATAATTTCGTACATCTTTTTTTAATTCACCTTGTATTGTTCAGACTTTCTACACACAATGGGGCCTCAGAACATGGAGGTTCTTGTGCGAATTACTTTGTTTTTACTTCTTTGTTTTCTTGTCTCGTGTGGAAATCATCATTCATCAAAACATTCAAGTGGTCCAACGCCAGTAACTCCCACTCCCACCATTACTCCTCAACCAGAGCATGAACAGTTTATTTCTGAACAGGGAAGTTATGCTCTCACTTTTACTCCGACGAACATTCATTACTCAAAGGCAAATGCGAAAGGAAAACTGATTCTTTCACCAACTGATTTAACCATCTCTGTTTCTGCCACAAAACTTGCTCCCAAGAGATCCATTTATCAGCGCATTTATTATGGCGAATGTCCTTCAATTGCTGACGACCGGAATGGCGATGGAATAGTGGATATTCAGGAAGCCCTTCCCAAGCTTGGTCACCTCCTGATCTCGCTTGATACTGACATCAACTCCGAATCGGATTCTCATTCGGTTTTTCCTGTGAGTTCATTTCTCGGTAAATACTCATACTCAGCGAAAGGGAATCGGGCCACTGTCCTCTCTGACATCGAGCACCTCTTCGACGTGAGAAAGATTGACCTGGAATCGGCCGTCGTCCTTTTGCAGGGTCTTCCGACTTATCAGAAGTTTCCGAACTCTGTTGAGAGCTCAGATTCTCTTCCTGCCTCTGAAACTCTTCCCATTGCTTGTGGGACCATCAGCAAAAACTAAGCGAAGAAACTGGCAGATATCAACAATTGTTCCATTCTCAAATGACAGCCGTTATTTAAGCTTATAAACTGGTATTAATTATAAATTTCAGGCCCGCCATTGCGGGCCTTTTTAACTGGCACGCGATGTCTGAGTTCAAAAATCTTCCACTCACGAGTGAACTTCTCGCTAACATTGATTATGCGGAGCCCACTCCTATTCAACGGGAGGCCATTCCGGTTTTGATTGAAGGCCATGACCTTCTGGGAATTGCCCAAACCGGCACAGGGAAGACAGCGGCATTTTCTCTCCCTATTCTTCAACATCTGGTGAAATCTCCTATGAAAAGGGGAGTGGGTGAACCACGTGTTCTGATCCTTTCACCGACGCGGGAACTGTGTTCGCAAATCAGCAGTAGTCTCGAGAACTACGGAAAGAATCTTGATATCAAAGTCTGCGCCATCTTTGGGGGTGTCGGACAAAGGGAACAGGTAAAATCCTTAAAAGCGGGCGTTGATATTGTTGTCGCTACCACGGGACGATTATTGGATCTCCTTGAGCAAAAGCAATTGCGACTGACAAAAGTTGAGATTTTCGTCCTGGATGAAGCCGACCGGATGCTTGATATGGGTTTCATTGACGATATTATGAATCTCGTCGGACGACTCCCTCCTAAAAAACAAACCGTGATGTTTTCCGCCACTATGCCTCCGGAGATTGCCAAACTTTCCCATAAGCTTCTTAAGAACCCGAAGAAAGTGGAAGTCACTCCGGTCTCTTCTGCTGTAGAAAAAATCGAACAACGAGTCATCATCTGCAGACGCGACGACAAGTTTCAACTCCTGAAAAAGATTTTGAAAGAGGAAGACTACGAGCTGGTGCTGGTTTTCACAAAGACCAAGAACACGGTTGATAAAGTTGTCGAGTATCTTGCCCAGAATCGGATTGCTTCGAGGGCCCTTCATGGAGACAGGTCGCAATCTGAGCGTGAACGGGCACTCGATCACTTTAAAGAGGGCATCATCAAAGTGTTAGTCGCCACCGATATCGCTGCCCGGGGGATTGATGTTCCCAATGTTACTCATGTGATTAATTTTGATCTTCCACTCGAAACCGAGGCCTATGTCCATCGGATCGGAAGAACGGCACGAGCAGGAAGAAGCGGAAAGGCGATTTCTTTTTGCGAAGATTCTGAAAGTAACAAACTCGAAAAAATTCAGGATCTCATTGGCCTGGAACTTCCTTCAAAGAAGTATCAAGGCACACCTGAGAACTTAAATTTTAAAGGACCCAAAGTCACTGCCCCAACTCCAGGCAAAAGTCAGGAGAAAACGGCCTATCTTGATCACTCCAAGCGACAGCGTCCTCTGGAGACGGGGGAGAAGAGATCACATCCTGGGTTTAAGAAAACGAAAAAGAAAAAACGCTGATGCGCGAACTGCGAATGACGAAAATTGAGGGAAGAATTTATCTCTTCCCGGTGCCAGTGGTGAAAGACAGAAAGTATCTGATCTTTTGCTCGACTGTTGCTGAAGCGGAAGAAATCATCCTCGATGTCCGCGAGCAAAAGATTCCGCATCCGGATCTTATCAGCGAACACTTCATGTTTCTCACGTACCACAACGACAAAGAGACCAAAATTTTTGTAAGAAAACCTTCTGATAAGGAGAAGTCCGATGTCTAAGATCTACATCAGCATCTGGTCCAACGATAAGGCCGAAGAGATGGCAAAATTCTACAAGTCTATCTTCAAGGGAACGAAGATCGGAAAGACTTCCTACTGGGGCAGTAATCCGATGGGCGTTAAAGAAGGGTCTGTCCTCACCATTCATCTCACAATTCTTGGCCAGAAGATCATGCTCCTGAACGGCTTCATGGAAATGAAGTTCAATGAGTCGGTTTCCATGGTCGTTCCATGTAAAAACCAGCGGGAGATTGATTTCTACTGGAAAAAACTTACGAGTGGCGGCGGTAAGCCAGTTCAATGTGGCTGGCTCATCGACAAATTTGGAGTTCACTGGCAAATCGCGCCCGCCGAGTTCGACAAATGGAATACAAGTAAGAACAAAAAGAAAAAAGAAGCTGTCATGCATGCGATGTGGAAGATGGTGAAGCTTGATTACAAAAAGCTCAAAGCAGCTTACGAGGAAAATTAAGATGGCCTTTGAATATCAGATGCTTCTTTTCATGACTTTCTTTTTCCTCGTCGCGTGGGTACCCGCCTCGCTGGCAAAAAGAGCAACTTTCGGATTCAAATGGGTCATGTCAAATAGAGATCATACTCCATCCGTTCAGCTTCCTGCATGGGGAACTCGCGCGGACAGGTCCTACAATAATCTCAAAGATTACTTTCCGGGATTTGTGGTCGCCATTCTTCTCCTCGGGCAATTGAATAAATTTGATCATTCAACAGCCATTGCCGCTGGCGCTTATGTCGCTCTCAGGATGGTGCATTTTATCGCCTACACAAGCGGGAATTTCCCTTTCCGGTTCGTAGGCTTCACCGGGGGAATGATTGCCAATTTTTACCTTCTCGCAAAGGCCATTTACTGAGTAAATTTTTCAAATAGCTTCACAAAGGTGGCCCCGGGGTGGTATTGCATCCGCAACTCTAACCCCGGATATACCAATGAAACTCCTTCTCGTTTCTGT
>JBJMLZ010000200.1:0-14203 GCA_045805035.1 Bacteriovoracaceae bacterium | reverse complement strand
TTGATGGGCTTCGTGCCATCTGCGTTCTCGCCGTTATCCTTTTTCATGCTTTCCCAATTGTGATTCCCGGTGGCTTTCTTGGTGTCGACGTATTCTTCGTTATCTCCGGATATCTGATGACGATCCTGATTACTTCCGGACTCCAGGAAGGAACTTTCACATTCCGGGAGTTTTTCAGTCGTCGTGTGAAACGGATCTTTCCCGCGCTATTCGTGACCTTAGTGATGAGTCTCGCTATTGGTTGGACGACATTTTATCCTGATGAGTTCGCCGGGTTGTTGGATCAGATTTCGGCGGGCGCACTCTTTTTTGCCAACTGGCACTTTCTGTTCCGCTTATCAGATTACTTTAGCGATCAGATGATTTTTTATCCTCTTTTACATCTCTGGTCTCTGGCGGTGGAAGAGCAATTTTATTTGTTCGCTCCTCTTCTTTTCTGGATCACATTCAGAAGAAAGTGGAATCTACGAGTGGTCTTTATCTCAGTGATTGTGGCATCAGCAGCGTTCTATTTTATTCTTGTCCAAAAAAATGAGATACAGGCGTTCTACGGTACCGTGCCACGTTTGTGGGAGTTCTTTGCGGGAGGCCTTCTTGCCCAACTTAACTTTCCCCACAGGAAAAATCTCCTCGGTAGCATTGGCGGTGCTGTCCTCGCGATCATTTTCTTGTTCCCCTTGGCATTAGCTAAATTTGTCGCTGTTCCTTTTACAGTTGTCTCGACCGCCCTGATCATTGGTTCAGGAAAAGATTCTTTGATCAACCGTAAGCTTTTTTCTCACCCTTTTCTGGTCGAGGTCGGAAAAAGCAGTTTCTCGATCTACTTGTGGCACTGGCCTCTTCTTTCTTTCACGCGCATTCTTTCCGCTTATGAGCTGGGAGAAATGACAAGACTTTCAATTGTCCTGGCGTCGATTGTCGTCGGCATTCTTTCAAGAAAGTTCATTGAAGATCCATTCAGGAAAGGAAGATTGGCCTGGCCATGGGCCTTGGCCATGATCGCGCTTGGTGGATTTTGTTTCAGGTACTATGGAGACTTTAGTGTCACCGGCAGAATAACAAACACAAATTTTTCCCCGGTCTCAGTGAAGTCTGTAGACTGTGCTGACAAACCCGAGTTGCAGGCAATTGGCGAGATCGTATGCCGTGAAGTTTCCCAGAAAAAAATTGATGCTGTTCTATGGGGAGACAGTCATGCCAATGATAAGTTCCATGGCCTCAGCGTAAAAGATCAAAAAAGAGGCTGGAGAATCATCGGCAAGGGATGTCCGCCCTCATTGGATTATCACGAAAAAGATGAAACGCTTTGTCCGGAGGCCACGAAGAAAGTGCTCGAGTGGATTATCTCGGATCAGGACATCAGAATCGTCGTGCTTGCTTTCCGTGGCGAATACCCGGAGACGGGATTAAGTGAGGGACTTGAGAAAACGATTCAGAATCTTTTGAACTCAGGCAAAGAAGTCGTCTTGCTGATTGATATCCCAAGATTCCCTTATCGGGTTAAGGACTGTGAGAGAAGACCAGGGCCTTGCGAAGTCCCGGAGTCGAAAGTGTGGACAGGTGCCGGCCAGCACCGGAATATGATTCAAGCGCTCATAAAAAAATTCCCTGCTCTCAGAGTCTTCGATCCTCTCCCACTCTTCTGCCATCGTGGAATCTGCACTTATAAAAACGGGGAAACTATTCTGTATCGGGATTGGCATCATCTCACGAGAAATGGGAGCGAATTCTACGCCGATCGGTTTCTGGAACAAATGAAATTATAACCACTGAAGGGACTGATAGTCCGCTGCGACCTGGATTCTGAGTTGGGCGAGCTTGGCGTCTTCGTCATATCCCAGGAGCTTTGCCACGATCCGCGTTTTCGCTTTCGCTTCTTCGTCAAAATTGTATGAATCAATCAGCGTCTGGAGATGGATGAGATTGATTCCGAAAGTTGAAACATATTCTTCAATCACTTTCTTGTCGTGAGGAAGGATCCGTAAAAACTGCATCCCGACTTTTGACTTGAAGAGATTCGAGATGTCACGTGAGAGCTCACCTTTTCGGACGATCCTCGCGCGGGCGCGGAAGATTGTGCGGGAGAGAGTTTCGGGACGGAGTTCCTTCAGGTCTTCGCGGGAAAA
Source organism: Bacteriovoracaceae bacterium (assembly GCA_045805035.1). Taxonomy (GTDB): domain Bacteria; phylum Bdellovibrionota; class Bacteriovoracia; order Bacteriovoracales; family Bacteriovoracaceae; genus Peredibacter. The sequence continues at coordinate 12,077 of JBJMLZ010000200.1, read as the reverse complement.
GGATTTCAGGAGCGGGTACTGTGGAAGACTCAGCATTACCGGAAGTTCTTCACTCTCAGGAAAATTCGGAATGTTTTCAACAAGCATTCCGTCTTCGGAAATGTTCAGGACCTGCGCCGTATAGACATGTCTTCCATCAAGGTAAAGCATCTTTGCCTTGTGAGGAGCACGAAGATAACGGCGCTGATACTTCATAGAAGCTTCGACGCGATCTCAGAAAGTGGTGAACGTTCGCCGACCTGGAGCTTCACGTGCGCGACGATCTCTTCACCCTTGAGCTTATCAATGGTGTAAACGAGACCGTTATTGAGTGAATCGAGATACGGGTTATCGATCTGTTCCGAGTCACCCGTGAGAACGATCTTCGTTCCTTCACCGGCGCGGGTAATGATCGTCTTGATCTCATGCGGAGTTAAGTTCTGAGATTCGTCGACAATCATGAACTGCTGAGGAAGTGAGCGACCACGAATGTATGTGAGTGGTTCAACGTGCAGAAGGCCCTGGTTAATGAGCTCATCCCATGTGGTCATCTCGTTACGCGCGCGCTGATTTCCGAAGAGGAAGTCGATGTTATCAAAGATCGGCTGCATCCAGGGCCCGAGTTTTTCATTGATGTCACCCGGAAGGTAGCCGAGGTCGCGGCCCATCGGAACAATCGGACGGGAAACGAGAACGCGCGAGAAATTTTGTTTCGTGATTGCGCACTCAAGGCCCGCAGCGATCGCAAGAAGGGTTTTACCCGTACCTGCTTTACCGACGAGAGACACGAGATTGATTTCGTTGTTCAGAAGAGCATCGAGAGCGAATTGCTGTTCGATATTTTTCGGATGAATGCCCCATACGCCTTCTTTTGGCTTGATGAGAGGAACGATTCCGCCCTTTTTAACGTGGAAACGACCAAGAACTTTCTTGAAAGGATTATTCTTGTCGACGAGTACGAGATATTCGTTCGGATAAATTCCCGGGATGTCCCCCGGCTCGAGCTTCAAAAATCTTTCGCGCTCAAACTCTTCGATCTTCTCGAGATCAAACGGAGAAACTCTCTGGCCCGAGTAAAGCTCATCAACTGTAACGTCAGTGGTCTCGTAATCTTCTGCGTGAATATTGACTGCGTCTGATTTCAGACGAAGGTTGATGTCTTTGGTGATGAGAGTGACGTTCTCGCCGGCATCTTTCAGGTTCATCGCTGCCGCGAGAATGAGGTTGTCGTTCAGATCAAGGCGAAGTTCAGTCGGTGCAGTTCCCTTATAGCCCTTGGTGACAGACACCTGAAGGGTTCCACCGTGTTCAAGCTTGATGCCCTGGAAGAGTGAGCCTTCGTTTCTGAAGCCGTCGATGAGACGGGAGAAGTAACGGGCGTTACGGCCGTTTTCGTTCTGATCTTTTTTAAATTTATCGAGTTCTTCGATGACGGTGAGAGGAACAAAAACTTTGTTATTGGGTCCGAATTTATTGATGGCGAGGGGATCAAGCAAGAGAACGTTGGTATCCAGAATGAAAGTTTTGTTCAAAACTCCTCCTATCCGTGGGGGTGTCTGGCGTTGTGCACTGTCTGATTTAGGATAGGAAATTAAGCATCGAATGAAAAGTTAAATAAGGAGACCGAGATGACGAAGCGGCTGCTTTTCTGCTGACGATATTTCGATCCGACTTCCACCTCGTAAATCCCCGCAGTCGTCTTGAGGAATCCAAAGTCGAGACTTGCGCCGTAACTGTAGTAACCGGAGTTCATCCCTGCCATGACCGAGAGTCCCGGGACACCGATTTCTCCTCCCATGCGCAGGCGTTTTCCGAAATCCATCTGTTCGTTTAACGCGCGGACATCAGAGGAAACGATATAGTGGAAAACGCCAAAATCCTGCCCGAAAGCAGCAGCAGCGTTCACCTGATCACGGTTATTAGCAACCTTGAGATGATTCGGATTATCCGGAACTTTGAATTCTGTTCCCGTAATATCCAGAGCAACAAGACCGAGAACAAGTTGAGCATTGGCGACCTTCACCACGTGCTCCACGCCGGCGTCAAAACCCCAACCCTGCCCGCGTACTCGTCCGAGACATTTCGCCATCTGCTCGACCTTATCCTGACCAAGACAGTTCAGTCCTGTCGGAGAAACGAGGCCGATCTGATCGGCGACACCGGTTCGTTCGATGTATTTTGCCCCTACGCCGAGAGACGTCTGTGAGCCTTTTTGCGTTTTCTTATTCAGCCGTCCGTTCCCGATTGGAATCGCAAAGCCGGCCTGCACACCCCGGTCCTGACGGATATCCAGATCCAAAGTCGGATTCGCAGGGTTTCTCAGGAGAAGATCGTAAGAATCAGCAACAATCGCCGTCACACCAACGTTGAACATTTTAAAACCAGGAGCGGTATTCACTCCGGCGTGTGCGGGAAAATTCATGAGCCGATCAGAAGCACCGACCGGATCATTGGGAAAATCTTTGAAGCGATCCATGCTCGCAAGAACGTTTGTCCCCGTGACAGTTCCGTTCAACGGATAAAGCGTGAGATCACTCTTGTGCCGACCGAGAGTCGCCGGATTGTAAAAAAGGGTGAAGGCATCGTCGTTCACGGCAGTAAAGGCATCACCCATGAGAAGTCCGCGCGGAGATCTCATCGTGTAAGGATTATCGAAGGCAAGAGCGGGAAGAGAAAAAAGAAGAGCTGAAAGTGCGAGCCTCTTCATTCATGTTCCTTGTCGAGCACCAGCGCAAACAAAAGCTCGGCATTGTTCATGTCCGATGCGTTCGCCAGCAGCGCTTCGCAAGCGGAAGGTGAAGTGACATCCAGGAGATAACCCACACCGGCGACGTTCGCAGCGGTCCGGTAGTTATTGATCTCCGTCACGATGTCTTCAAGTGATGAGAGAGTATTTGAACTCGAAAGATCAATCGTATTGAGAACATCGTAAATGTTGGTGATGAGCGTAATGCCCTCGCACATCCGGATAATTCTTTTTGCGGCGAGATCCGGATGACCATCGGTTGTAGACTGACATGCGTTCGTTGCAGGGTAAGCTGTGACGACTGCGACCGCATTCGCGTAAGTGTAATCGAGGTAGCAGGTATTGGTGTTTGTGCCGGCGCCTTTCTTTCCAGTGGCATCGACGTTGCCGTACCAGTTGAGATATTTCCCCAATTGCATGATCGAGTAAATCAGAACCTGCACACCCATGTCTTCGCCGTGTCTCTGGCCGAAGTCAGCAGTTCTCGTCGATTGTTTGAAATCACTTCTTCCGAGAATTGAGAGGGCGTGTTTCATCGCCAGATAGTTGGCGGAATCCACCGACGTTTCATCGGAGTAACTCAGGATAGAAATACTCTCAAAGAGTTTTGTGTCGTCGATCTTGGATAGATCATCGTCGATGAACTTCACCATGTTGAAGCCGGCCTTACACGCGTAAGCACTGGCGAGAGTTTTGAACCAAACCGGATTCTTGTCCTGGTCTTTCAAATCTTCCAGGAGTTTGATGGCATCAGCACATTTGTAATTGGAAAGAAGAGTGAGCGCCTGATCAATAGCCTCTGTGGCCTCCTCAGTGGGACTGTTCCCACAGGACGCCGTAAGCAGCAGAAGAAAAATAACGAAAAGAGAAAGGCAGTTCTTCACCCTTCTATTATGGCCCGCCCTAGGGCAGCCGAGGGAGGTAGGTCGATTCTTCCCTAAGAGGTACGGTGGAGATACCTGATGATTTTAGTTATCGCTTCTGCGAAAGGAATTTCTTCAATCACGAGCGATATCCTTGCGGTATTTGGCATACCGAAGTCATGGCCCGGTACGACCGCAATCCCCTCCTTGTCCAGGAGCTCGTCGGCGATCTTGTAGGAATGGTCTTCCCCCTCGACATTATCGAAGCGCTTGAACATCGGAGTCCGCGAGAAATCGATCAGAAAGTAGAAGGCGGAGGTCGACTGGTACCAGCAGTGGCCGAGATTTCCTTCTCGGAATTTCTCTCTTACGGTAGCAGCGTTGCTCCTCACATGGTTTCTCACCGACACGAGGAAAGATTCAATCAGCGACAGATCAAAATCCATCAGCGCGCGCTGAACAAGTGAGTTCGGGCCCGAAGTGGTCTGTCCCTGGATCCGCGACATCGCATCGATCACCGCTCTCGGTGCGATCGCATAACCAAGACGAAGGCCGGTACTTGCGAGAGTTTTTGAAATCGCGCGGATGATAATCGTGCGCTCAAGAAGCGAGTGATCATACTGGTAAAAATAGGAAGGCTTCGGATCAAAATAACTGATCTCGGTATAAACTTCGTCACTGATCACTACGACATCCGGATACTCTTTCAAAAACGCCGCGAAGTCTTTCATCCACGCTTCTGAGTAGTGAACGCCGGAAGGATTGTTCGGGCTGTTGATGATGATCGCCTTGGTTTTTGCGCTCATGATTTTTTTGATGTCATCAATCGCGGGAACAAAAGCATCAAAGACATTCGATTTCACCACCGAAGGAATGCCTCCCCAGAACTTGATCATTTCCGGATAGGAAACCCAGAACGGAGCGAGGAGGACCACTTCTTCACCCGGATCGATGATCGCGCCGAGAGCATTGTAGATCGAGTGCTTCGAGCCGTTTGAGAGAACGCAATCCCACGAAGTCTCGAAGAGCTCCGAAGGAAGTTGTCTCGTCTCGTAAAAATGCTTCAGGAGTTTTTTCCGGAGCGCGGGAAATCCCGCGGAAGGACTGTATTGATACGACTTCAGAAAATTCAGCTGGTGATGAATCTTCTCTACAAACTCAGGAGGTGGCTTGATCGGAAGCTGACCACCGGAGAGATTGTAGATGACCTTCCCCTCTTCTGAGAGAGAAATCGCCTTCTCATTTAGCTTCATGGTGATGGAATCGGGGATGCCGATGACTCGCGAACTTAAGTGCATAAATTTATCCTGTTACTTCTTGAGCTTCCGGAGCTCTTCCTGCACCAGCGGTGGAACGAACGACGTAATGTCGCCTTCGTGCAGGTAAACTTCCTTCACAAGCGAGCTTGAAATGTAATAAAGCTTCTCACTCGTCATAAGGAAAACTGTATCGCAATCCGGATTGATCTTCCGGTTCATTGAGGCCATCTGAAATTCAATTTCAAAATCTCCGGTGGGGCGGAGACCTCTCACAATGGACCCGATTTTATTCTGACGTGCGTACTCGACGATCAAACCTTCCCAGGATTCCACTTTGATCTTAGGCTCGTGAGCAAAAAGTTTTTTCAGGACTTTCACTCTCTGGGCAGTCGACATGAACGGAGTCTTCGTCGGAGAGACTGCCACGATCACGATGAGCTCATCGAAAATCTTCAGAGCGCGCTGGACGATATCCAGATGCCCATTGGTGAAGGGGTCGAAAGTCCCGGCATAGAGCGCGCGTTTTTTATCCATGTCCTGATTTTATCTCAGTTTCCCGACAACCACAAAGTGATCACCCTGTTCCACTACCTTAATAATTGAATGGAATGCTTGAGTAATCTTTTCTTTGGGTGGTCCCTTCAGGCGATCGGTCTCGACCCACACTTCGCCCGGGAACTCCTTTTCTTTCAGCGTGGCGAGCACCGACACATAAAGCGCATGGTCTTCATAGGGCGGATCAAAGAAAAGGATCGTGTCTTCGTTGAAGTAAGAGATCTCGCGTTCGGCAAATTTTTTCGCGTCGGCCTGCGAGAGCTGAAAGCTCTTCTCTTCAAAACGAAAAGCGCGCATGAGTTCATCACGATTTTTCTTGATGGTGAGAAAAGCCGACTTATCTGAATCCACCACCACAATTTTTTCCGCACCCCGGGAAAGTGCTTCGAAGGCCATTGCCCCGGAACCTGCGCAGAGATCGATGAAGGTGTAACCACCAAGGTCCTGGCGCCAGTCAAAAAGTTTTCGCTTGATGAGAACGGAAGTGGGACGGGTAGAATCAGAACGAGGAAGCGCCAGAGGAAATCCTCTTGCTACTCCCCCGAGTATTTTAACGGTCATTGATTATGCGGCTTTTTTATCAGCGACGGGAACTTTGAAAGTCATCCCACCGTCGAGAACGATCGTGAGGCCTTCTTCAGTCACTTGTACTGCGACGAATTTGCCACCAACTTCAAATTCAAGATCGAGGGCGAGATCACCCTGAACTTTAAAGCTCATTGCTGCCGGAGCTTTGGTAACAAATTTTTCTTCTTTCATTTTTTTCATTGGAATTGCCTCTGCGATGGGAAGTTCAGTGAGCTCTTGAAGAACGGGGCCAGCTTTCGCAGACACATCGTCTTCCTTGAAATCTTCCTCTAAGGCTTCAATTTCTTTCATGATGTCGGAAAGTTCCTGATCATTGAAGCTTTTGTCCATGCCGTTCTCCCAGTTCAAACTCAAATTTATTTAGTGAAGACTCATTTTACGTGTCGGAATAATCAAAAAAGGCTTTAGAAATTAAGTCACGCGTACGAGTTTTCCCATGACAAAAACGCCTGAATAAGTCAGAATGGCGACTCCCAAATATTGAGTCATTTCAATACTTTTGCTTTACCGACAGGTGCAGGAGCCGGCCCCTTTGACGAAAAAAACCTTTGAAGCTTTGAACTGGTTTCAGAAGGACCACCAAGATGGTGGTGATCGCCTGATTAAGAAGTCTGACTCCACTCCGTGTCCGATCAAATCCCGCTTTCCGACTTTCGTTCAGCACCAGGCGAAGAAAAATTTCGGCGTTGAGATCAGCGATCGCTTTTCTCCTCTCAATTGTTTTACTCCTGGTTGGAAAGGCGAATCCCTTTCTTCCAGAAGTGTCCTGACTTTTGAAAGATTGATCTCCGACGTTCAGTCCGACATTCTTTCTGAGCTCGTGAAGACCAAAGACTTCCCGCGCTCCATCAAGATGGCGCTCTACAATGAGTTCCTCTCGTACGCTGAGGGTGCGGGTCTCCACTTTAACAAGATGGATGATCTCACCAAATTCTGGTCATTCATTAAGACTGACAAGCTCGAAGAAGAGCCGGAGCTCCGCGATTTCATCTCTACATATACCGGGCGTGTCGCCACGATCACGTTCCTGAAGCTGCGTTTTGTTTCCTCGCTCCTTGATCAGTGCGGACTTGAACTCACGGATAAGGCACTCCTCTATCCGACGGGCTTTCTCACACAGATTTTTAAGAAAGGCTCTCTGACTGAACTGAAGTCGCGCGCTCTCGAAAGCAATCTCTACAGCTGGTATCGTCCGTCTGAACAGATGAAGCCGAGAATGAAAGAACTTCTCCTCGTTTCCCGCGAACTCTCGATCACTGAGATCATTAAAAACGTTTCAAGAAAAACTCAGGTCTCTCAGGACCAGAATAAAGTTTATTCGCACGCTCTCTCTCACCTTTCGTTCGGTCTTTTCATGAACTCGCTTCAGATCAATTACCCTTACTGGGTGGAAGCGGTCGAAGGAAGAACCCTACCGACTGGAGGCCTTGAGCAGGAACACATCATCAGCTGCAAGTACTTCGGGGACTATCTTGAATCACTTGCGCTCTCTCACTGGCTTGCTCAGGAGAACAACGCTCACTTCCGCTGGGATGAAATGCTTTGTCCGGATTTTAAGGGACGCGAATTTGTTTCAGGTACATTTACAAAAATCTGTAACGAACTTCAGTTCCTCACCTTCCTCGTGAACAAGGCCCACAATCAGGGCGAAAAACCAATTGAGTACATCTGCCGCATCATGGGCAATCACTACCGGAACAGAAAAGGCGCGCAGAAAGATAACTTCTTCTTTGATGAGCAGAATCCTTTCTATACTTCGACCTATGACCGCGTGGTTCTCAACCTCGTGCAGTTTCCAAAGAACAATCCGCAGCACTTCCTCATGGCGAAGATTCAGGAGCAGATCGAGTTTCTGAAGCCGAATGGTTACATGTTCGTTCTTTCTTCGAAGAAACTCTTCGTTCCGTCGCTGCGCGAGCGTCTTGAGACGATTTTGAAAGATCTCAAGACCGAAGCGATCTTTGATCTTGAAGGTGTGAAAGGCAAAGGCGAGCTCGGAACTTATATTTACGTTTTCCGCAAGACTCGTGATCACGTCGGCGAACGTCAGATTTGCTCTTACTTCCGTATCTCTGCTGATCTTGAAAGTATGAGAGATCTTGCTCCCCTCACTGAACATCTTCGCTCGTTCTATCTTTCTCACCTTTCGGAAGTGCCGCCGATGGCACAGCTAGATTTCCCGGATACCTTCCGGGTGGAGTTTTTCCAGGAAGCAGTGGTGAATGGCATGCTCATTCATTCCACCAATGAAGACTCTTCGCAGATCACGCATCCGGCGTACTTCAAAGGACTTCTCGATAATTGCGTTCCGCTGGATACGCTTTTTGATATCCGCGTTCTCGATGTGAATGGCAACACAACACGTGAGAACGGTTTGAATCTGGGTCTCGAGAAAGATCTTTCCTACTTCCTCGTCGTGGATTTCCGTCGCGGTCAGGTGAATCTTGAGCTTCATCCTATGTCGACGCTTCGTTCGATTCATTCGGAGTACGGTCAGACTCTTTGCTCATACTTTGAGCTCCAGCCGAAGATTCCAGGTCTCAATCCGAATATCCTGAGAAACTATTTCAATACCACTGTGGGTAAACAGGTCGCGCACCTCACGTTCTCCGGCGGTCATTCGCTCGTGAAAGGGTCGCTCTCAAAATTCTTTGTGCCGAAATTCCTCACTCAGACGGAAACTCTTCCTTCGCATCTTGAAGCAGGCTTTGCGGTTCTGGATCTCTCGGAAGAAAAACTTCTTGAAACAACTCCGTCGCAGCTCATGCATTCTTATAAGCACATTGATCAGATCACGCGCGGTCTCTTCCCTCGTTATGCCTGCGAGATCCTTTCACGTCTTTCTACATTCGAAGGTCGCCTACAGAAACTTATCTGGAAAATGGATGACGGCCGCATGGGCCCGAAGATCAGCTGGGCGAATCCTGTGATTCAGGCGCAACTTCTCAAGCAGCCGACACGACCGATCATGCCTGAAAACGAAGACGTTTATATTGAGTTCGTGGAAGGCACTTCTCCGAATGATCTTCATCTTCCGCTCTTCTCTTCGGAAGCGCGTACCACTCTTGATGGCGAGCTCAAGATTCATTATCTTGAACTCATTTCTCAGGGCCGCGTGATCGTTCGCATGCACGCTGAAGAAGCGCTTATTCTTTTCATTCATTATCTCCTCTCTTACGCCAAGGACGTTCCGATTTCAAAACTCCTTCGCGCAGTTCACGTTCCTTACGCCCATGATCTCTCCAAGATCATTGAAGATTCTGTCAGCATGAAGTCGCAGTACGAAGAGCTTCTCTATTCTGTTCAAAACTCGATCAAGGACGCTATGAGGCTCCAGATCGTTCCGGCGAGATAAAATGAAAATCGTCGTCCAGCGAGTTCAGGAAGCAAGTGTGACCGTTGATAACGAAGTTGTCGGCGCGATCAAACAGGGCATTCTTCTTCTCGTTTGCTTTGAAATGGATGATGATGAGTCCTGCATTCCGAAGGCAGTCGACAAGATCATGAAGCTCCGGATCTTTGATGATGAAACGGGAAAAATGAACCTCAACATTGAACAGATCAAAGGTGAGATTCTTTCCGTGTCACAATTTACGTTGAGCTGGGACGGCTCCGGTGGGCATCGGCCATCGTTTGAGAAGTCGATGATTCCGCAGGAAGCGAGATTCAAATATGCACTCTTTAATCGTGAATTACGCTCGCGGGGTGTGGCGGTGAAAGAAGGAACTTTTGGTGCCTTCATGAAAGTCCAGCTCGTGAATGACGGGCCGGTCACTTTTCTTCTTCAGTTCTAAGAATCTATCTCTTCCAGAACATTTTTGATGGTCTCATCGTCGATATCTACTGATCTCAGGATCTGAACGACCTTCACGAAATCATCCGCATCGACTGCTTCATAAAAGGCCTCAAGGAGCCCGCGGGAAGCGAGCTCGGCGAGGATTTCAGTTTCTTCTACATTCATTAGTGATTGATGGTCTTGGCGAGATCGCGCTTCTTGCCCTTCATGACAGACACGAGATTCTTCGGACGATTCTCTTTCATCGCACGATCCATCACCAGGCGGATATTCATGCCAGTGATGTTGCCGTGGCGATCGACCTTATTCTCAATGAACCACTTCGCGTTCCCGAGCTGGACCATCTCTTTTAAGATCTGGAGATTCATATCGAGTCCTTCGGCGATGACCTCAGGATTGGACGCATACTCAAGTTCCGTAGCAGAGAAGACATTTCCACCGCAGAAGAAATTCAGCACCACACGATCCGAGTGAACCTGAGTTCCCACCATGATCTTTCTGTCGTCGGTGCGCTTGGAGATAAGCGCGTTCACCGCTGCATTCAGCATGTGCTCAACACCTTCGCCGTTGGCGAGAAGCTGAACATCGCGAAGTTCGGCAATGTGGAGATTATCTTTGGTGTGAACGTTCTGAAGAGTGACGAGAGCTTCTTTAAGAGATGCTTTCTCAATATCTTCCACGAGTGTTTCAGTCGCAAGCGGAGTCGTATAAGTTTCCGGAGCTGCCTCAGCAACAGTTTCTTCTACCTTCGGCTCATCTGTGGAAATTCTTGTCGCCTGTCTTTCCAGGATGTCTCCGTGATAGTCGCGGAAGATCTGTGCCGTCACCGGCATCGCCTGACTCATGAGAGCTTTTTCCACAAGGCGATCAACGATCGCGCCGATGTTCCCCTGGCCAGTAGTGAGATATCCCAGGGCCTCGCGCTCAATCGCGCGCTTATTTTCATAGCGCTGATATTCCTGAAGGGAGAGGAACGCGAGAGCGATCACAAACATAATGAGACCCGCGCCCATGAGGAACTCATCGTTTCTCTGAACCTTGCGGATAAGAAGTGTGGCGCCGTCGATTTCATCCATTAATGTTTGTTTGTAGTTTTCCATGCGGCCGTAACGATCCGAGATCGGAGCAAGTGTGGCACTCGCTTCTTTGGCATTCTTCACCCGACCCATTTTTTCATGGAACCAGTGAGCTTCAGAGATAAGTTGATTCAGATTTTCATAAGCGCGGCCCATGGAAGTTCTGAGTGGCTGCGAAGTTTTCGCCGTTTCGGTGAGACACTCATCAGAGAGATTCATGAACTCACCTTTCACGTACGGCGATTGAAGATCAGAGATCATCATCGCAGTGAAAGACTGAGAAACTCGATTGAAACAAGTCGTGAGGCCCTGATTGAGAACAGACAAGCGGCCAAGCTGGGTCTGATTATTTTGGTAATGCCAGAAAGATCCCATGATCATGGCCAGGGAAAGGCCCGCAAAAATGAGAATACCCGCTGGTTTCAGACTCAGTAAATTTTTCATGGTTAACAACGTCCTTATTGTTTTTCCGAAGGCTTAATTGACTCGAAAGTCAGAGCTATTGTCTCTTTTTTCAAAGATGCGAGTCAAGTTGGGAAAAATTATCCGACTGCTTCTCTCAACCTGACGAATTGTGGTGCTCGCGGTAGAAGAATTGCGTCTTAGTTTTCGGCTAGATAAACTGTTTGGGACAAAGGAGTCCGACGTTGTCGGAGCGTGCCATCGAACTCAGATTACGCATTAACTTCAAGGTGATTTTATTCATCATGCTGTTGATCCACGTCTTCGTTTTGAAGACCCGCATTCTTGAGCAAATCGCGAGTCTTGCCCCGTCCCGTATCGCCCAGATGGGTGGCGCAAAAAATAAAGCAAAGACCGCTGCGACTCCGTTCAAACTTCGCGACATCAGAACTATCGGATCTCGCGAAAGTAAACGTCACGACACTATTTACGCTCAGAAGACTCCTTTCAAAACGAACCAGATCAGCGACAAAAAATTCGGATCTGTTCCCACGCCTCCTACGCTGATGAAACCTTCCATGAATCCTTCGCCGAAGAGTGGTCCAACATCGGCACCAGAGCACAAACAACTTTCTTTGAAAGATCTTCAGGACAATAAACCAGTTGTAGCAAAACAAATGGTGAGACCGGGTACGCGTCCGACTATCGCCAAGGCCACGGACAAAATGCCGAAGGCCAAGATGCTCAAGGGCGTCAGCATGAAGCGCGATGAAATTGGAACGATGGCGCGCTCTGAAAGTGCCAATGCTCTCT
>JBJMLZ010000199.1:0-6081 GCA_045805035.1 Bacteriovoracaceae bacterium | reverse complement strand
TTTCATCGCGAGAATTCCCTTCCCGCCGCGAGACTGCTTACGATATTCTTCAGCAGCTGAACGCTTACCTTATCCGCGAGATGTAACAGTCAGGATCTCAGATTTATCATCGATCACTTCCATGCCGATCACGCATTCATTTTCGTCGATCGACATACCTTTCACACCCTGAGACACACGTCCCTGAGCGCGACAGTCATCCTCGTGGAAACGAATCGACTTACCCGCAGATGAAGCGAGGAGAACGTCTTTCTTACCGTCAGTAATTCTGACCGCGAGAACTTCGTCACCTTCAACAACCTTGATTGCCTTGAGACCATTCTGTCTCATGTTCTTATACTCAGAGAGCTCAGACTTCTTCACGATGCCTTGCTTAGTAGCAAAGACCAGGAAGTGGCCTTCAGCTTCACGAGGAACAGTAATAATTTCCTTCACGACTTCGCCAGCAGGAACGTTGATGATGTTCACAACGTTACGGCCCTTCGAAGTACGCTGGCCTTCAGGGATCTGATAAACCTTGATTGAGAACACAGTTCCCTTATCAGTGAAAATCATCAGTGTATCGTGAGTATCAGCAGTGAAGATTGAGGTATAGAAATCTTCGTCGAGATCCGCGCCCTTCACACCTTTACCACCGCGTTTTTGCGCACGGTAAGTATCAGTCGCCATACGCTTCAAGTATCCTTTCTGCGTAATCGTCACGATCACTTCTTCATTCTTAATGAGATCTTCCATCTGAATCTCATCCGCTTGTGCGATGATTTCAGTGCGACGTTCGTCACCGTAGTTTTCTTTCACTTCATTGAACTCGGCCTTGATGATTCCCTTGATCTGTTCTTCTGAACCGAGAATTCCTTCGAGACGGGCAATTTCTTTCATGATGGCTTCGTAATCAGCAATGATCTTATCGCGCTCAAGACCAGTGAGGCGTTGGAGGCGCATGTCGAGAACCGCTTGTGCCTGAATGGCAGAAAGCGTGAACTTGTGCATGAGCTGATCTTTTGCTTGCGCCGGACCTTCTGCTTTCTTGATGAGCTCAACAATCGCGTCGATATTTTCAACGGCAATTTTGAGACCTTCTAAAATGTGGGCACGCTCTTTCGCTTTTTTGAGTTCGTAAGTTGTACGACGGATAACGATTTCACGACGGTGCTCAATGAAACACTGGAGCTGTTCCTTGAGATCCATGACTTTCGGCTGACCGTTGTAGATCGAAAGGAAGATGATACCGAAAGAAACCTGCATCTGAGTCTGCTTGTACAGACGATTCAGAATCACGGCACCCTGTTCACCTTTCTTGATATCGATAACAACACGAATACCTTCACGTGAAGATTCGTCACGGATATCAGAAATGCCTTCAATCGCTTTTTCTGTTACGAGCTCAGCAATTTTCTCAATGAGCTTCGCTTTGTTCACCTGATAAGGAAGTTCGGTGATTACGATCATCTCGCGATCATTCTTCTTTACTTCAACTTCGGCTTTCGCACGAATCTGAATAACACCTTTACCAGTGTGGTACGCCTGCTGAATACCGGCAGTGCCAATGATTGCACCGGCAGTCGGGAAATCCGGACCAGGAATAATCTTGATCAATTCATGAACAGTGATTTTTGGATTTTCAATCAGGGCCTCAAGGCCATTCATGATTTCAGTAAGGTTGTGCGGAGGAATGTTGGTCGCCATACCGACGGCAATACCAGCAGATCCGTTAATGAGAAGATTCGGAACTTTTGTCGGAAGAACAGTTGGCTCCTGGAGAGAACCGTCATAGTTGTCCTGCCAATCAACAGTTTCTTTATCAATGTCGCCCATCATGTCGTTGGTGAGCTTCTGCATTCTTACTTCGGTGTATCGCATGGCCGCGGCGTTATCGCCGTCGATTGAACCGAAGTTCCCCTGACCATCGATAATCGGATATCTCATCGAGAAATCCTGAGCGAGACGTACCATGGCGCCGTAAACGGCAGAGTCACCATGCGGATGATATTTACCGATAACGTCACCCACCACACGGGCAGACTTTAAGTAAGGTCTGTTGTGATAGTTATTCAGCATGTGCATGGCATAGAGCACGCGTCTGTGAACCGGCTTCAATCCATCACGAACATCCGGAAGTGCCCGGCCCACGATTACCGACATCGCGTAATCGAGATAACAATTTCTCATCTCATCCTGAATCAGGAGAGGAGAAATGTTTCCGTGGTTAGGTTCGTTATTGTTGTTTTCGTCGCTCATTCAATCTTTCCTTAAATTAAATATCGAGGTTACGAACATTGAGAGCGTTTGTTTCCACAAACTCACGTCTCGGATCCACCTGGTCACCCATGAGAACTGAGAAAACCTGGTCGGCATCAATGGTGTCTTCGATTTTTACCTGAAGAAGTGTTCTGTTTCCTGGGTTCATCGTAGTTTCCCACAATTGTTCAGGGTTCATCTCTCCCAGTCCCTTGTATCGCTGGATGTAAGCACCCTGGCGACCTTCGGCAGAAATAAACGCAGCGAAGTTCTGAAGACCCTTATGCTTGTAAGAGTTACCAGCGTGCTTCATTTCAAAATCTGAATTGAGATAGCGCTTAATTCCCTCATACTGATTCTTGAGATCAGCAAACTCAGAAGATTCTGCGAAGTGAAGTCCAATGCGGAAGTTTTTCGTTTTGAGAGCGGAAACAACCTGAATTTTCACCTGGTATCCAAGTGTCTTCACATCTTCTTCCACAACCAATTTATATTTTTTGAGATTCACATGATCATCGGCCATGAGCTTGTGGCTGGTAGCTTCTGCCCATGCCGTAAGCTTCGCCTTATCTTTCATCATGTCAGGCGTAAGTGTCCCGTCCTCAACAATTGTTCTGAGGAAAGTGGCATCGTAGTGACGGTCATAGCTTTCAAGCGTGAGGTTATATGTTCTGAATTTGTTCACCGCTGACTTCACAACATCCAGATCAACTTTATTACCATCAATCAGAATTTCAGAATCTGAAAGAGATGTTGTGACGAGATAATTCTCGAGTTCGCCGCCATCTTTCAGGTACCGCTCATGCTTACCTTTCTTATATTTGAAAAGCGGTGGCTGAGCGATGTAGAGATGCCCGCGCTCCACGATTTCCGGGAACTGACGGTAGAAGAGTGTGAGAAGAAGTGTACGAATGTGTGATCCGTCCACGTCCGCATCGGTCATGATCACGATCTTGTAGTAACGAAGCTTCGAGATATCGAAAGAATCCTTACCGATCGATGTACCAATCGCCTGAACGAGCATTTTAATTTCGTCGTTACCAAGCATTTTGTCGTAACGGGCCTTCTCTACGTTCAGGATCTTACCCTTGAGCGGAAGAACGGCTTGCGTCCGACGGTCGCGACCTTGTTTTGCTGATCCACCCGCAGAGTCACCCTCAACGATGTAGATTTCGCAAAGCTCAGGATTTTTTTCCTGACAGTCTGCCATTTTGCCTGGAAGACCCGAGAAATCGAGAGCTGTTTTACGACGAGTAAGTTCGCGTGCTTTACGGGCAGCCTCTCTCGCAGCGGCAGCATCAATGGATTTTTTCAGAATGGTCTTTCCGACGTTAGGATTTTCTTCGAGGTAAATCTTGAAACGATCACCCACAAGCGAGTTTACGATACCTTCAACTTCGGAGTTACCAAGTTTTGATTTCGTCTGACCTTCAAACTGAGGATTTGTGAGTTTCACCGAAATAATCGCAGTAAGACCTTCGCGCATATCATCGCCGGTAAGAGCGATTTTGATATTTTTCAGAATGTTATTATCTTTGGCGTAGTTATTCAGAACACGAGTGAGAGCAGTCTTGAAACCAGAAACGTGAACACCACCTTCCGGCGTGTTGATGTTGTTGGCGTAAGAGGTGAGTGTTTCGGAATAACCATCCGTCCATTGCATTGCCACTTCCACTTCGTAATTGTCACGAGACTGGAAGAAATAAATCGGATCCTTATGGATCGGCGTTTTTGCGCGGTTTAAGTATGAAGCAAACTCAGCAAGGCCACCTTCATAGTGGAAAGTCTCACCTTTTTCAGTCCGCTCATCGAAGATAACAATCTTGAGGCCCTTATTCAGGAAGGCCATCTCACGGAAACGGTTCGCAAGTGTATCGTATGAGTACTCGTGGATTTCAAAAATTTCGTTATCAGATTTGAAAGTCACAGTTGTTCCTGTGTCCTTTGGATCACAGTCACCAATAACTTTCAGAGGTTCTTTAGCGGCACCATGAGCGAACTCAAGGCGATGAACTTTTCCGTGCTTTTTAATTTCAAGGCGAACCCATTTAGAAAGCGCGTTTACTACTGAAGCACCTACACCGTGGAGACCGCCGGAAACTTTGTAAGCCCCGCCTTCTTCATTGAACTTTCCGCCCGCATGAAGTTTTGTATAAACGATCTCCGCTGCAGAAATTCCTTCCTGTGAATGAATGTCAGTTGGAATTCCGCGACCGTTATCAACGACAGTCAGGGAATTATCAACGTGAATGATAACTTTGATTTCAGTACAGTAACCAGCAAGGGCTTCATCAACAGCGTTATCAACAATTTCATAAACGCAGTGGTGGAATCCGCGGAAGCCAGTGTCGCCAATGTACATACCTGGGCGCTTACGAACGGCCTCAAGTCCTTCCAGGATTTTAATCTGGTTGGCGTTGTATTCAGTATTAACTTTTGAAATAGAATCAGGAGTTTGATTCATTCAGGAGCTCCTATCCGGGGTCTTTCAAACCCCCATGTTCGATAAAAAACTTTTTGGAATTTGGTATCCGTTCCAATTCTTTTCCAAAGTTCTCATTGGCCGTGGTGATTAAAACCTGGAAGTTTTTTGTTTCCAGATATTCGATCAGGTTCTTCCATCGCTGGCTGTCTAGCTCGCCAGAAACGTCGTCAATGAGCACGATAGGATAAGAGCTAAATTTATATCGAAAAAGCTCTATATAGGCAAATATAAGGCTCAGAAACGCCATTTTCTGTTGGCCTAAGGAACAGAACTCAAACGCGTTGAGTCCATTGAAACTGAAAATGAAGTCATCGCGATGAATTCCGACCTGTGTCACCCCAGCTTTTATATCGCTAGATTCCTGATGTCGATAAAAGTCATAGATCTTTTGCGAGTCCCACAGAAGGAAAAGACTATCGAGATTCATCTGCAGAGTATTTTCCTCTGAGAAAATGGCCCGAAACGTGGGTGTAATAAATTTATTTAGCTCATTCAGGAAGTCGTGTCTTTTACTCGTCAAAATTGCCGAATAATCCGCGATCTGTTCATCAATCGCGCGTAGCTGAGTTGAAACGGATTTTCCCCCGATACCAAGAACCGAATTCCGGAACCTCATCGCCCTGGTAAATCTCCCATGAATCTGTCGATATTCTTTATCCATGAGCGAAATGTGAGAGTCCATCCACTGGCGACGAAAAGTACTGCTGGTGTGGAATGAATACGAATCGAAGGGATTGATAAAAACTGACGTTGAAGGAGACTTGGATTTTACCGGAGTATTATTGAGAAATCTTTCTTCCAGATCCTCAGACATTCTTACCGAATAAGAAGCGAGGTCTTTTTCTTTTTCAAATACTGATTGAAGAATGATCTGAGGCTGTCCACCTTCAATATCAATCATCTGAGGAAAACTGGTATTTTTACGAAAAGATTTTCGATTAGTGAGAACGTGAACCGCTTCTAGGAGATTAGTTTTTCCATTTCCATTCTGGCCAAAAATACAATTGATGCCGGAATTAAATTCAAAAACTGAGTGAGCGAGATTCCGGAAATTTTGTGCCTGTAATTTTTTGATTTTTCCAAAATCCATCCACTACAGCTTCAGCGGCATGATAATGCCAAGAAACTCCGGGATGTCTT
The DNA here is from genome assembly GCA_045805035.1 of Bacteriovoracaceae bacterium. Classification (GTDB taxonomy): domain Bacteria; phylum Bdellovibrionota; class Bacteriovoracia; order Bacteriovoracales; family Bacteriovoracaceae; genus Peredibacter. The sequence goes on along the minus strand of JBJMLZ010000199.1, from coordinate 218 downwards.
CGGCCTTCACCACAACAGGACTGAGCTCGTTATTAAATTCAAACGTCACATCAGTCTCATTGAGAACCGAAAGGCTTTCCATGAGATATTTAGCGTTGAATCCGATTTCAGTCGGCTTGCCATCATAGGAAATAGGAAGAGTCTCTGACGCCTGTCCAAGAGCAGGGTGATTCGTCGAGATGATCAATTCGTTTTTCTGGATATTGAGCTTAATTCCG
>JBJMLZ010000198.1:0-20033 GCA_045805035.1 Bacteriovoracaceae bacterium | reverse complement strand
TGTTCCCTACGATCTTCACTCTTTCCATCAAAGATCTCACTGCAGGAACACAAAAAGCGTCAGGGCTTCTCGTGACGTCCATTCTTGGCGGCTCAATCGTGCCTCTGATCACCGGACAGGTCGCAGACCAATGTGGTCTCAGAGTAGCGATGGGTGTACCGCTACTCTGTTACGTTTACGTTCTATTCTTAGGTGTGAAAAATCGCCCTAAAGGACTTTCCACTCAAACGACTTAGAGGATTTGTTACCGACGATATCTTCGACGGTCACTTCCACTGAGTGCTTGCCGGCAGGCAGAGTCATCTGTCCGCGCGGCTTCGTCGTCGTGAAGTTAAGATTGAAATAGAACTTCCGGCACGAATAATCGCCGCAAGTCCCATCCATGTAGAAATCAGAAATAAAGTCAGTGTCATTCTTCGCGGAAGGAAGATTGATGAATTCCCAAACTGTCTTCTCTTCACCGCCGTCGAGACGAGTCGTAATTTTGTACGGTGGAAGAAGAAACTTCGTGTGAAGGGTGAGGTCGCTTGCATCGAGATAAAGCGCGTGAGGTCCCTTCACTTCTTTGAGATCCGTCGGAGTGTGGTTCTGTGCGATTCCGATTTTATTGATCACAGGAACAGCTGTATCTGCGAGTGGTTCCATCATGAGAAACGGATTGATGTATTTTCCATCAGCAGCAACCACGAGAAGGTGGCAGTGATGATAGATCTCGCCGAAAGTTGAAATCGGCCAGCGAACAACGTTGCCAATGAGAACCCCTGCTCTCACTTTTTCGCGCGTGCGATAAGCGTCCTGGATTTCTTTCGTAATTGTTTCGCGAGCGACGTGATGGAACTTCCACACAAAGCCTTCGTCATCAAGAATTGCGACTTCCCAGTACATCGGATTGCCGATGATGTAGTTTTCGATGTTCACGACCTTCCCGCCAATCGGAGCATAGATCGGTTGATCCTGATTCGCGCGGATATCAAGTCCATCGTGCCAGTAAGGCGAGCCATCGTAGTTCTGATACGACTGCATGTTGTGGCCGATCGAAAGAAGTGGAAACGGCCACGGGTGATGCTTCTGTTCAGTGAAAACACCGGTGGCGAGGAAATTGGCCTTGGTGATGGTCTTGCGCTCGTGAATATGATCGTTAGCAAAAGCTACGTGAGAAAGAAGAAGGAGTGCGAAGAAAAATTTCATACCAAATCCTAGTTGTTCAGAAAGTCCTGGTAGATCCGCGGAGGAAATACTCCGGAGAGCTTGAGGCCGACTTTAAGTTCCTTGTTGCGTCTGGAATACCGGTTATCGACTTCGGAGGAGATATATACCACCTCTGCGAGGATCGGATAGTGGAGATCCATGTTCTGTAATTTTGTCACCCAGAGAATGCGGTTGTTCTTCATGTAGGAGCGGTTCTGCTCGGAAATCAGAAGCCCGAGTCCATAGGGAGAAACGTCGAATACCTTCACCTGAATCTCATTTCCCATGTCCAGATTAGAAGCATTTAACGAAGGCTTGAGAGATACGAATTTGTCCTGGTCTTCACGAAATTTGTGACGAGGATTTGTGCGCATCTCGAGTGCTTTAATTTCTGTAGGAAGGTGACATGAAATTTGATTGTTCGTGGCCTGGAATTCGCTGATCTTGAAAATGCTTGAACGATAATCAAGCTTCACAAAAAGCGGAAGCTTCGGATCGATCTTCGAGCGAGTGCCATCAAAATAAATCACGAGTCCGCGTGAAACGAAGTCGATTTCGAAGTGATGAATCTTGACGACATTTTTTCCGACTGAAAGCGACTGCCAAAGAAAATTATCCTGAAGTGCGGACGACTTCTGGAGAATGCGCAGAATCTCTCTGTATTCCAGACAGGTCCGGAAACTGCTTTGATCAATCATCCGATAAGTTTCCTTAAACGAGGTGGTTTTGACAAGGAAAGGAGGTGTTTAACGCGTTCGGCCTTCCCTATCATAGAGAGTGAGGTGGTCCTATGAGAATGCTTCTTCTTCTCCTGTGTCTCTGCCTTTCGTTTTTATCGTCCTGCGGCCCTAAAAAAGTGGCAGTGAAATACGCCGACACTTATCTCGAACAACAGGTGGAAAAACGTCTTCCGCTCTACGATGAGCAGGAAGAAATTCTTTCGCGTGATATTGATAAATTTCTGAATGATCACAAAGATCGCGTGAAAGAAATCATGCCCACACTCGAGAAGATTGATCTGGAGGATCCCAATACTCTGGATATTCAGTGGAACAAGGTCCAGGGAACATATCTTGATATCGCCAATGATTTCTCTTTGATCATCGCCAAGCACATGGCGAAGTTTGACCAGAAACAGAAAAAAGATTTTCTCGAAAAAATGCGCGACGAGAACAATGATATTTTCAAACGTGACCGGAAAGAGCGACGGGAGAAGATCGCTTCAAGAATCCAGAAGTTTCTTGGAAGTATCACCAAAGAGCAGGAAAAAATCCTGAAGAATCACCAGAAAGATTTTGATGAGCAAGTGGTGGTTCGCAGTGAAAGAAGGGCGAAGCTTCACACGCAGTTTAAGGAAATTCTCGAGCAGGAATTATCCACGGACTCCAAAGAAAAACTGATTCATGAGGCCCTGGTGAGTTATCAGACGGAAATGCTGAAAGGTTCGAAGAACCTTGAAATCGCCAAGGAATTCATTCCGACGCTCACGAAGAGTCAGAAGGTCGAGCTCCGTCACAACCTTGGGGAAGTGAAAGAGCTCCTGAAGTATTTCATCCAGCAAGCTTATTAATCAGGCGGCCTTTTTCTGCGCAACGGGTTTCAGGATTGTGATCCGCTGGCGCAGCTTCATCATCCCTGCCCATGGATCTTTCTTGCGCGATTTGATCTTCTTCAGCGCTTTATCCATGGTGAATTCCTGCGGATCCTTGATCTTTTTCAGCTCAGTCCATTCGACGGGAAGAGCTACCGCACTTAGGGGGCGCGCACGAAGGGAATAAGGGACGACTGCCGTCGCACCGTAACCGTTTCTGAGATAATCAACGAAGATCTTTTTTGTCCGGAGTTTCTTTGCCATGTTCGCGACGTATTTATTCGGATTGCGTGTCACAAGCTCGAGCGCGAGGCTTTGCGAGAATGACTTGATCTGATCCCAGTCATAAAGCGGCATCACCGGAATGTGAACGTGAAGGCCCTTCCCTCCCGTGAGTTTCACAAAACTCCTGAGATCTAAGTCATCAAGCATCTCTTTCAATTCAAACGCGGCGTCGACAACTTCGTTCCACGGAACACCAGGACCGGGATCGAAATCCATCACGATCTGATCCGGATAAAGATAGGTATCCCGGTGACAGTTCCAGGTATGGATCTCGAAGGCATTCATCTGCACGAGTTCCATGATTCCTTCGACCGAATCGACTGAGGCATAAATCCCCTCGCCTCCCCCTTCCTCTACCGGAAAAGTGGTAAATGACGGCGGAATATGCGTCGGGAAATGCTTCTGGAAGAAGCAATGTTCATGCGATCCATTCGGACATCTCACAAGAGTGAGGGGTCGATCTTTCATATAAGGCAGCATCGTCTTCGACACCGCCTGATAATAATCGGCGACATCTTTTTTGGTCTTCCCCTCTTTTTTGAAGAGGACTTTTTCGGGAGACGAAATCGCAAATTTATCTTTGGCAGTCACTTTCTTCGTCGACTTTGGTTTTTCCATGTTGATGTCCTCGGCAGGTTTATCCTCTCGTAGTCCCACAAACACCGGCTGACGGAGGATCTTGTCACTCGTCCATTCAGCAAAGTTCACTTCGCACACTTTCACGGGTTCCACCCAGTGTGTGTTTTTCCCACGCGGCGAATTCACTTCGAAGGGTGTTTCTTTGATTTCGATGGGCCGGAGCATTTTACGTAATTGTGTCAGAGTATCCCGACTATATCCCGTACCCACTTTCCCTGCGTAACGGAATTTTCCTTCTTCATAAAATCCCACGAGGAGTGCGCCGAGGCCGGTTCTTCCCCCCTGAGGATCAGTCCATCCCCCTATCACAAATTCCTGGCGGGCGCTGCACTTCACTTTCACCCAGCGATCATTTCTTCCGGATCTGTAGGGAGCATCCGCGAGCTTAGAAATAATTCCTTCGAGTTTATTCTCGCAAGCAACCGCAAAAAACTCTCTGGCATCTGTTTCAAAGTGTTCACTGAGCACAATATTTTTCGGTGCATTTTCGAGAATGTCTTTCAGGATTTGTTTTCGTTCAAGTAGAGGAAGATCGCGCAGGTCCTTCCCGTTGAGATAAAGAACATCGAAAATGTAATACATTAGATTGGCATCTTTCTTGGCCTTCATGGAATTCTGCAGACGCTGGAACTGAATTTTTCCTTCTTCGTCCAGTGCCACGATCTCTCCGTCAAAGATCGCGTTCTTCACCGGGAGATGTTCGACCCCATGAAGGAGATGGGGAAAGGAATTACTCCAGTCATTCTCATTTCGCGTGTAGAAGGTGCAGATGCCATTTTTCAGATGGGCCTGCATCCGATAGCCATCAAACTTCATTTCATGGACCCATGGCCCCCCGGATTCAGGAGGACTGGTCACAAGACGTGGAAGCTGCGGCTGGATGAAGTCAGGCCACGGATCGTTCCCGCTCAAGAGGCTTTTTTTTTTCGCGGTCGCCTTTTTTGTGACTTTTTTACTGATGGCTTTTTGGATCGGGACGATTTGCCCTTCTTCGCCGGACTTTTCTTCCTCGTCATGATGTTTGATCAGGAGCCAGTTTTTTTTGTTTTCGTCGCCACGGAATGAAGTCCGCACGAGGACAAAACTCCCCTTGAGTTTTTCTCCGTGCATGCGGAACTTCAGATGCCCCTTCTCGAGTGCTTCCACCGGATCACCGGTTTCTTCAAGAGGCTCCCACCATCCGGTGTCCCAGATAAACATTTCCCCGCCGCCATATTCGCCTGCAGGAATTGTCCCGTGAAAGTCTTTGTATTTCATCGGATGGTCTTCGGTCTGAACCGCGAGTCGCCGGTCCTTCGGATCAAGCGATGGCCCTTTCGGAACTGCCCAGCTCTTCAGAACTCCTTCGAGCTCCAGGCGCAGGTCCCAATGAAGTCTTCGTGCATGATGTTCCTGCACGACAAATACGAGCTTCCTGGATTTCTTTTTCAGGATCTTTCCGGAAGGTTCTTTGGTCTTTTTGAAATCTCTTTTCTTATTGTATTCGCGAAGAAGATTTTTCTTTGCCATTTAACCCGCCCTTCTCTTGGAAGTTTTTTTCTTGTGCGCATGCGACGCAGGTTTTGCTGTCTCGCTTTTTTTCTTTTTCTTTTCTTCAAGCGACTTTCTCAGGAGTGGCATGAGATCCACGACTGCACCGGTATTGCCGGTCGCTTCTTCTTTCATGAGGTCACCGTAATCGATCTCTTTGGTCTCACCTGCGGAGATCTTGAAGTTGATGATCTTCATAATGTCATCGTTATAAGTGTCCTTGTATTGCTCCGGTTTCCATTCGGCGGTCATGCCCTCGATGAGTTCTTCCGCCATTTTGAGTTCTTTGGCGTGAAACTTCGGCTTGTCGACATCCTTCAGGTAATCCACTTCATCAACAGAGAGAACTTCATGACCAAAGCGCATGATCTCCATCACGAGATAATCGTCCTTGGCCATCACACACACGAGATGCATCTTCGTTCTCATCACGACTTTCGCGACTGCGACCTTATTGGTTTTTTTCAGGGCCTCCACGAGGAGAAAATACCCTTTCACGCCACTCTTCTGGGGAACGAGATAATACGGCTTCTCAAAGAACATCGTATCGATTTCGTCGCGCTCAACAAAATCCTGAATGTCGATCGTCTGAGAAGCTTTCGGGTTGGCGGCCTTAAAGTCTTCCTTCGTCACGAGGACATATTGACCGGATTCATATTCATAACCCTTCACGATTCGTGGCCATGGAACTTCTTTTCCGTCCTTTGCACTTACTTTTTTGTATTTGATGGGTGAAAGGTCTTTTTCATCGAGCATTTTGAACGAGAGCTCATGTCCTTCTTCCGCCTTCTGAACGGTGACAGGAATATTAAGAAGTCCGAAACTGATGGAGCCTTTCCAGATACTGCCGGCCATAAATCAAACTCCTTTGGGTCAGGTGACACTCGAAGGAAATAGTGACCATAAAAATTTCGTCGCGCAATTTGCAGAGTTTTCCAGTCAAAATTCCCCGCACAAGAAACTTGCCCCGTTAGCGGTCGTGCGTTTAAGAAGCGTTAGGCATGGCACCTTCCTTGCTATTTACAGACGCCCGTCTTTTCTCTCGAGAGGAGTAACATGCTTCGGAAACCCAAGGAAAAAGTTCGCTACGCCGTGGTGGGACTCGGCTATATCGCACAAACCGCTGTGCTTCCGGCCTTCCGCAATGCCCGAAAAAATTCCAAACTCGTTGCCCTCGTTTCCGGCGACAAAGAGAAGCTCAAAAAACTTGGCGAAAAATACCGTGTGGAAAAACGCTGCCTCTACTCGGAATTTGAAGATCTGATGAAAAGTGGTGAGGTCGATGCGATCTACATCGCGACTCCGAATTTTTATCACCGGAATATCATGGAAACTGCCGCGAAGTACGGCGTGCATGTTCTCTGTGAAAAGCCGATGGCAGTTACCACGGAAGACTGTTACTCAATGATCTCGGAAGCAGAAAAATACAACATCAAGCTCATGATTGCTTACCGTCTGCATTTTGAAGCGGCCAATCTCGAGGCGATCAAGCGAGCTCAGTCCAAACGCATCGGTGATCTTCGCATCTTCAATTCTGTTTTCACTTTCCAGGTGAAAGACCAGAACAATATCCGCCTCGACGTGGTTGAGCGCGGAGGCGGCCCGCTTTATGACATCGGGATATATTGTATCAATGCCTCACGATACCTTTTCAAGGCAGAGCCGGTGGAAGTGTTTGCGACGGCGACGAAAACTAAGGACAGCCGCTTCAGAAGAAATGAGGAAACCATTAGCTGCATCCTGAAATATCCGGAAGGAAAAATGGCGAACTTCACGGTGAGCTTTGGTGCTTTCCCGACTGCGGACTACGATCTCGTGGGTACGAAAGGAAGAATTCGTCTCGAGAAAGGTTACGAATACGAAAGCACCATGACGCTCAAGACTTACGAAGAAGGAAAAACTTTCATCAAGCGCTATCCGAAGCGCGATCAGTTCGCGCCGGAGCTCATTTATTTTTCCGACTGCATTCAGCGGAATAAGAAAGTTGAACCATCCGGAGAAGAAGGACTGATGGATATCAAGATCCTCGAGGCACTTCTCCTCTCCATAGACCTTGGTTCCCCGATTACGCTTGAAGAAATCCACAAACGCACAAGACCTGGTGACAACCAGAAAATTACCCGGCCGCCGTTCTTTCAGCCGAAGCTCATCAATGCTCGCGGTCCGGAAGGAACAAAACACTGACACGGAGGCCTTATGTTCATGTTCGATAGCATCATCAAGAAAAAAACGAAGACGGAAAACCTGGACGATGTCCGTGAGCTCACCGGCACGCGCGCAGCGATTCTCGCCTGCGACGGATACGAAGAAGTCGAACTTCTCGGGCCAAAAGAGGCACTCGAAGACGTCGGAGTGGAAGTTGTCGTGGTTTCTCCCAAGGAAGGAAAGATCAAAGGGTGGAATGGCGAAAACTGGGGTGGCTCACTCAAAGTGGATATGACCGTTGAGGCCGCCTTCGATGAAGAATTTGATTTTCTTGTTCTGCCCGGCGGAGTCATCAACCCCGACAAACTCAGAAACAATCCGGATGCAGTGGCCTTCGTTCAGCACTTCGTCGATAGCCGCCGTCCGATTGCGGCCATTTGTCACGGAGTTCAGACATTGATTGAAACGGATTTTGTCAGAGGGAAAACCCTCACCTCGTGGTCGTCACTCAGAACGGATCTTCTGAATGCCGGTGCCAACTGGATTGATGAAGAAGTCGTGGTGGATAAATGGCTCATCACAAGCAGAAAACCTGCGGACCTTCCTGCCTTCTGTGCCGTGATGATCAAGGAATTCATCGATTATCACATCAGTCATTCTCTTCCGAACACTGAAAGCTATGTCGTCACTTTATAATCAGGGAGTTGATCATGAAGTCTGCGTTTCTCCTGGGAACCCTCTTGGTGAGTGTTGTTGCCCATGCCAATGTCGTTGAACTCGAAGATGCTACCGCAAAAAATGTGATTGAGGTTTACGAGGAAATGCGTGAACAAGAAGTCGGTGCCACGGACAACCGCTGGATCCATGACTTTGAAAAAGAGCACATGGGCAAGGAGATGGATCACCTCTCGAGGCTCAAGCGCACGGCGGAGACTCACGAAGAGATGTGATCAGTGCTGTAAGTGCTTTTCTGACGAAGACGAATCTTCCGGGGCCGGCGCTGAAACGACAACTGGCAGGGAAACTGTAAAATTTGTTCCTTTGCCTGGAAGAGATTCCGCTCTGACCTCGCCATTGTGTCCGTCCACGATTTGCTTCACGATAAAGAGACCCAGGCCGAGACCGCTTACACTGTCATTATTTCCGAGACGCTCGAAGCGATCGAAGATCGTTTTGAGTTTTTCCTCCGGAATTCCCTCGCCGTGGTCACGGATGCTGAACTGAACATTATCACCGGATAAGTCGAAACCGATTTCAATGTCGCCGGGAGCGTATTTTATCGCGTTGGTGAGAAGGTTAATGATCACCTGTTCAATCCGTGTTTTATCCCAGACCACGATCATGTCTTCAAGGCCTTTCACTTTCACACTGCAGTTAGAAGAATCGATGATTTCCTTAAAGCGTTCCAATACTTCGTTGATCATTTCCTTGAGGGATACTTTCTGGAAGCGGAACGTAAGCTTACCGGACTGAATGCGCGAAACATCCAGGAGAACCTGAACGAGATTGATAAGACGATCAACCTGCTTACAGGAAGCGTCCACGGATTTCCGGAAGCGCTCGAGTGGGAGTTCTCCGGTCTCAGCGAGGTCAAGTGCCTTTTTCGTCATCTGAAGCTGGAGCTTGAGACTGGTGATCGGAGTGTTGAGCTCATGACTGGCGATGGAAAGGAAGTCGTTTCTGATCTCAATTGCCTGCTGGGAAAGAGCATAGAGACGAGAGTTCTCATAAGCGAGCGCAATCCTACGGCCGAGTTCGAGAGCAAATTGGATGTCTTTTTGCGAATAGTAATTATGTCTATCGACGGCAAACGTAATCGCACCAATGGTTTTTCCACGTGCACTCATAGGAACGATAAAGACTGAGCGATCACCGAGAAGACGTCCAAGTTCTGCCTGGTGTTCACTCACCGCGAGCTCTTTAAAAGTTTCTTCGGTGATGGTCGGATGAATCTCCGGAAGGCCCGTCTTGAAGACACGGCCGGCACCCACATTGGAATCTTCTTTTTTCAGGAACAGTTCATGCAGCTCGCGCGCTTTGCTTTCAAGCCTTGTGTCCTTGTGCCGGAAAGCGAGAGTCTTGAGACCAACATCCGGGAGATAAACATCAAAAGCACACCAGTCCGCAAGTTCAGGAACCGCGATGAGCATGATGTCTTCGAGAGTTTTTTCAAAATCCAGCGAGGAGACGAGCAGTTCGCCCGCCTTTGAGAGGAACTTTTCCCGCTCTTCTTCGCGTTTTCTTTCTTCAATATCAGTAGCAGTTCCGAGCCATGACTTCACTTCAGTCGGATGCTCGTAGCGTTCCGGCTCGATGCGGATCAGGTGCCAGCGCCAGCAGTTGTCGTTGCGCTTGATCCGGCATTCCAGATCCACTACTCCGTGAGACACGTGCGGCTGAAAGAGTGCCAGAAGATAATGAAGGTCGTCCGGATGAATGGCGTTCTTCCATCCGTCACCGGATGAAGTCGAAGGCTCCTGTCCGGTGTATTCAAACCAGACTTTATTAAAGTATTCATATTGCCCGCTCGGAAGAAGGCGGAACACAATCTGCGGAATCGCATCAGCAAGATACTGATAACGACGGAGTGATTTGATCTCGAGTTTATCCAGTGCCTGTGCGTAAGTTTTGACTTCCGCTTCATAGAGACGCTGAGATTGTTCCTGAATCAGTTTATTCTTCCGGAACATATCCACGAAGATCGCCACTTTCGATTTCAGAATATAAGGATCAAATGGCTTCATGATGTAGTCGACGGCACCAACACCATAGCCCTGATAAACGTACTGTTCGTCCTGGTTGATCGCCGACATAAAGACAATCGGAATGTCCTTGGACTTCTCGCGTGTCTTGATCACCTGAGCGGTTTCAAAACCGTTCATAATCGGCATCTGAACATCCATGAGGATCACGGCGAAGTCAGAATGAAGAAGTGCTTTCAGCGCTTCATTTCCTGAGCTCGCAGGAACCACATTGTAAGTTGGGTCGGTGAGGACCGCCTGGACGGCCATAATGCCTTCCGGGCGGTCATCAACGACTAGGATGTTCACTTTACGGTTCATTAGTTCGTCATCGCTTTTGTCGGAGTCATCCACTGGTACATAACAGACAGAAGTTTATCGGTATCCACTGGCTTGGTGATGTATTCAGATGCACCAGCTTCGAGACACTTCTCACGGTCACCTTTCATTGCTTTTGCAGTGAGAGTGATAATCGGGAGATTTTTAAACTCTTCCATTTTCCGGATTTCCTGAGTGGCCTCAATACCACCCATTTCCGGCATCATGATGTCCATGAGGATACAATCGACGTCAGGATTCTCTTTCAGCTTCTCAATACCAGTCTTGCCGTTATCGGCGTAAACAACTTCCATTCCTTTACGCTCGAGGATCACAGTAATGGCGAAGATATTTCTCATGTCATCATCCACCACGAGAACTTTCTTCCCGCTGAAGTCAGCGTTCTTCGGAAGTGCCGGAACTGCCTTCTTCGATTCCACTGGAGTTGCTTCTACTTCTACTACGCCGTCACCCTGATAACGGAGTGGCAATGTGAGTGTGAAGGTCGATCCCATTCCCGGTGCTGAATCCACTTCGATCGACCCACCAAGGAGCTGAGCGATCTGACGTGAAATCGTAAGGCCAAGACCTGTACCGCCGTACTTTCTGTTGGTCGTACCGTCGGCCTGCTGGAATGCTTCGAAGATAAGACCCTGCTTCTCCTTCGGAATACCGATACCGGTATCAGTAACCGCGAAGACAATTTGTTTTGTCTTGTTGTTCGGATGGATTCTGAGAGTGACCTTCCCATGTTCAGTGACCTGGAACGCGTTGGAGAGAAGGTTTTTCAGGATCTGCTGAACCCGGGTTACGTCGGTATTCACGATGAGTGAAGACACTTCCGGAGCGGTATCGATATTGAAGCCAAGCGACTTGTGGTTCGCTACCGGACGGAACGAGTGCTCGAGATATTCGCAGATCTCAGGCACTTTCACGTCACGAGGAACGATCGGCATTTTACCTGCCTCAACTTTCGAGAGGTCAAGGATCTCGTTAATGAGTGCGAGGAGATCGCAACCAGACGAGTAAATTGTGTTCGCGAACTTCACCTGTTCACCGGACATGTTCTTCTCTTTGTTCTCCGAAAGCATTTTCGAGAGAATCAGGAGAGAGTTGAGCGGAGTACGAAGCTCGTGAGACATGTTGGCAAGGAACTCGGACTTATACTTCGAGATGAGAGAAAGCTGTTCAGCTTTTTCTTCCACGGAGTGAGAAGCAAGCTCAACTTCCTGGTTTTTAACTTCGAGGAGTTTCGCTTTTTCTTCAAGTTCTTTGGCTTGTGCTTCAAGTTCAGCGTTTGATTTCTTGAGCTCAGTGAGGAGTTCTTCTGTTCTCATTGAAGATGAGATCATGTTGAGTACCACACCGATCGACGTCATGAGCTGATCAAGGAAGTTCTGATAGTTCTGAGTGAACGGATGCATAGAAGCGAGCTCGATCACCGCTTTCACTTCACCTTCAAAGAGGATCGGGAGAACAACGATGTTCACTGGCTTCGATTCGCCGAGAGACGAAGCAATCGCGATGTAATCAGATGGAGCACGGGTGAGGAGAATTCTCTTCTTCTCGAACGCACACTGGCCTACGAGAGACTCACGAAGCTTATAGTGATTCTGGAAGTTCTTTCTCTCAGTGTAAGCGTAGCTTGCAATCAGTGAGAGAACTGTGCTTTCGCCTTCGCCGTCAGCAAGGAAGAACGTTCCCTGTTGAGCATCGATGAGCGGAGTAAGTTCGGACATGATCATCTGAGCAACTGAAGCGATCGAACGCTGACCTTGCATCATCGAAGCGAACTTCGCGAGGTTGGTTTTGAGCCAATCCTGCTCGTGGTTCTTATCGGTGGTTTCTTTCAGGTTACCGATCATCTGGTTAATGTTGTCCTTCAGAGCGGCAACTTCCCCTTGTGCTTCAACCGTAATTTTCTGAGAAAGGTCACCACGTGTTACCGCAGTCGAAACTTCCGCAATCGCACGGATCTGAGTCGTGAGGTTACCAGCGAGCTGGTTCACGTTGTCAGTCAAATCTTTCCACGTACCCGCAGCACCCGGAACTTTCGCCTGACCACCCAGTTTACCTTCGATACCCACTTCTCTTGCTGTGGTTGTTACCTGGTCAGCGAAGATACGGAGTGTATCCGTCATGTTGTTAATTGTTTCTGCAAGAGCAGCAACCTCACCTTTGGCTTCGAGTACGAATTTCTGTGAAAGGTCACCGTTTGCTACCGCGGTCACAACCTTCACGATACCACGCACCTGTTTTGTGAGGTTCGATGCCATGAAGTTCACGTTGTCGGTGAGATCTTTCCAGGTACCAGCAACACCAGGCACGTTCGCCTGAGCACCCAGCTTACCTTCGATACCCACTTCGCGTGCAACTGTAGTCACCTGATCCGCGAATGTTCTCAACGTATCAGTCATGTTGTTGATCGTTTCTGCAAGTGCGGCCACTTCCCCTTTCGCTTCGAGTACGAACTTCTGGTTCAAGTCACCGTTTGCTACCGCGGTCACAACTTTTACGATACCACGCACCTGCATGGTGAGGTTGGATGCCATGAAGTTCACGTTGTCGGTGAGATCTTTCCATGTACCAGACACACCACGTACGTCGGCCTGACCACCAAGGCGTCCTTCTGTACCCACTTCTTTCGCCACACGAGTCACCTCGGCAGCGAATGAGTTCAGCTGATCCACCATCGTGTTAATTGTATTTTTGAGCTCAAGGATCTCGCCTTTCGCTTCAACCGTAATTTTCTGAGACAAGTCACCATTGGCAATCGCGGTAGAAACCTTCGCGATGTTACGAACCTGGTTCGTGAGGTTAGACGCCAGACCGTTCACGTTGTCGGTGAGATCTTTCCAAGTACCAGACACACCTTTTACATCTGCCTGACCACCGAGACGACCTTCTGTACCCACTTCTTTCGCCACACGAGTTACCTCGGCAGCAAATGTGTTGAGCTGGTCCACCATCGTGTTGATCGTGTTCTTCAACTCGAGGATCTCGCCCTTCGCTTCCACTGTAATCTTGGAAGACAAGTCACCTTTTGCTACCGCAGTTGTCACCTTCGCAATGTTACGAACCTGGTCAGTAAGGTTACCCGCAAGAACGTTCACGTTGTCGGTCAAATCTTTCCAGGTACCAGACACACCTCTTACGTCCGCCTGACCACCGAGTTTACCTTCTGTACCCACTTCTTTCGCCACACGAGTCACCTCGGCAGCGAATGCGTTCAGCTGGTCCACCATCACGTTGATGGTGTTTTTCAACTCATAGATCTCGCCTTTGGCATCAACTGTAATTTTCTGAGACAAGTCACCTTGTGCAACCGCAGTTGTCACTTTAGCGATGTTACGAACCTGGTTAGTAAGGTTAGATGCCAGACCGTTCACGTTGTCGGTGAGATCTTTCCATGTACCCGACACACCTTTCACTTCCGCCTGACCACCAAGACGTCCTTCAGTACCCACTTCCTTCGCCACACGAGTCACCTCGCCGGCAAAAGTGTTGAGCTGATCCACCATGGTGTTAATTGTATTTTTGAGCTCGAGGATCTCGCCTTTTGCATCAACTGTAATTTTCTGAGACAAGTCACCTTTCGCAACCGCAGTTGTCACCTTCGCGATGTTACGAACCTGGTCGGTAAGGTTTCTCGCCAGACCGTTCACGTTATCAGTCAGATCTTTCCAGGTACCAGAGACACCTTTCACTTCCGCCTGACCACCGAGTTTTCCTTCTGTACCCACTTCTTTCGCCACACGTGTAACTTCCGCTGCGAATGAGTTCAGCTGATCCACCATCACGTTGATGGTGTTCTTCAATTCAAAGATCTCGCCTTTGGCATCAACCGTAATTTTCTGTGACAAGTCACCAAGAGCAACCGCAGTTGTCACTTTGGCGATGTTACGAACCTGAGCAGTGAGGTTAGCAGCAAGACCGTTCACGTTGTCGGTGAGATCTTTCCATGTACCAGACACACCTTTCACTTCCGCCTGACCACCGAGTTTTCCTTCTGTACCCACTTCCTTCGCCACACGAGTCACCTCGGCAGCGAATGAGTTCAGCTGGTCCACCATCACGTTGATCGTATTTTTCAGCTCGAGGATTTCTCCTTTTGCATCCACTGTAATTTTCTGTGACAAGTCGCCTTTTGCTACCGCAGTTGTCACCTTGGCGATGTTACGAACCTGAGCAGTGAGGTTACCCGCAAGACCGTTCACGTTGTCGGTGAGATCTTTCCAGGTACCACTCACACCTTTCACGTCGGCCTGACCACCCAGCTTACCTTCAGAACCCACTTCCTTCGCCACACGAGTCACCTCGGCGGAGAATGAACGGAGTGTATCCACCATCGTATTGATCGTGTTCTTCAACTCGAGGATCTCGCCGCGAGCATCAACCGTAATTTTCTGAGACAAGTCACCGTTCGCAACCGCGGTCGTCACCTTCGCGATGTTTCGCACCTGAGCGGTGAGGTTGTTCGCCAGACCGTTCACGTTGTCGGTGAGATCTTTCCATGTACCCGACACACCTTTAACGTCCGCCTGACCACCAAGACGACCTTCTGTACCCACGTCCTTCGCCACTCGAGTAACCTCGGCAGCGAATGAGTTCAGTGTATCCACCATGGTGTTAATCGTATTTTTCAGCTCGTAGATTTCTCCGCGGGCATCAACCGTAATTTTCTGGGACAAGTCACCCTTCGCAACCGCCGTCGTCACCTTCGCAATGTTTCGCACCTGCGCGGTGAGGTTACCCGCAAGCGAGTTCACGTTATCGGTGAGATCTTTCCACGTACCGCTCACCCCTTTCACGTCGGCCTGACCGCCGAGTTTCCCTTCTGTACCCACTTCTTTTGCCACCCTCGTAACCTCGGATGCGAATGAGTTCAGCGTATCCACCATCACGTTCACCGTCTGACCGATACGAGCGAACTCACCCTTAAGTGGGGTGCCTTCGATTTCCATTGTCATCTTCTGGGACAAGTCACCTTTCGCCACCGCGGTGATGACTCGCGCGGCTTCCGTTGTCGGTTGAACAAGGTCGGTGATGAGAGTGTTTACGGAATCAACGTTCGTCCACCAGGCGCCTTTCACTGAACCGAGTGAAACTCGCTCAGTCATTCGCCCTTCCTTACCTACGATCTTACCCACACGGATAAACTCGTTAGCGAGGTTCATGTTGAGATCGTTAATGTCGTTAAGAACTTCTGTGATATCTGAAACGATACCTTCACCTGATTGCGGCAAGCGCATGGAGAAGTCGCCGGAGCGAATCGCCTTCACCATCTGCAACACTTGTCTCAACTGTTCTTTTTCAGAAGTTGTGCGCATGCCGCCCGATGGATGTCTCACTTCCATTTCAAAATAGGGTTCGTGAGTTACTGCAGAATGACCATTGCCATTCCCGTTTCCATTACTATGACCATTGCCGTTAGCATGGCCGTTTCCGTTACCTTCTGGCTTCGCTTTTGCTTTCTTTGCAGCAGACGAAACATTGTGTCGCGGAGTTGTTTTGGATGATGTTGATTTTTCCTTCACAACTTTCTCCTTAAAAGAAAAATTGAATTTTACCGTCGATTATGTTTTATAAAAAAAGATTTTTTAACTTTGTGAGTGTTTTAATGGTGCAGCAAACGAACGACAAGAGTGAAAAAGCGCAAAATGTTCCTAAGTAATTACGTTCGAAGCGAGTTAAATTGACTACCTCAAGGCTACCTTTAGTTGTTAAAGAGCTGTTAACAGCTCACATCGATTCAGTGGGACAACTCGAGGTTCTTTTAGTTTTCTTTAACAACAAACACACCGCATGGGCACCCGTTTCAGTCGGTGCAGAACTTCGCAGTCACGAGACCATCACCCGTCAACAAATCGAGAAACTCACTCAGAGTGGGTTCCTGAAAAAAATTTCAGATAATCAATTCATCTACGGTGCTTCCCCTGAGCTTGATGAGAACGTGGAACTTCTCTCCAGGACATACAAAGAAATGTCTGTGGCAGTGATTGGCTTTATCTACGAGAAACCAACTGACAAACTGAAGGCCCTCGCGGACGCCTTCAAAATCAAGAAGGATTGATATGGCAGCGGCAGTTTATGTTGCTTGTGCGATTCTGAGTTTTGCCTGTGCTTACCTCCTCTACCGGGGATACAAGGAAAATCACGTGCGACTTCTCTTCTGGACGAGCTGTGGCTTCTTCGGATTTGCGATCAATAACGTTGTTCTCTTTATTGATCAGCTGGTTCTGGAGCAAGTGGATCTTTCAGTGGTACGGGTGGTGCCCGCCTTTATTGGAATGATTGTTCTTCTTTACGGCCTCATAACGGAAACGGTGTAGGAGTCATTTATGTACGCATTTCTCTCCGGAGCAATCATGATGGCCTGCCTGGCGGCAGCGTTCTTCTTCTTTCGCTTCCATAAGAAAACGCAGGATCCGCTGTTCAGTATGTTTGCCTTCGCTTTTTTAGTACTCGCCCTTGAGCGCGCAGTACTCGGGCTTCTCGGCTCCTCTCAGTACGAACCAAAACCGGAGATTTATCTTATTCGTTTGAGTGCGTTTCTCTTGATTCTTATCGCCATCATCAGAAAAAACCGGAACGCTTAGTTGAATGGTGCTCTTTGTTCTCCTTACCATTAAGGGAGACAAAGGAGCGTTCTATGACTGAAGATCACAAGAAACTGGCGACCGCCCTCCGGGACATCAAGTTCACGATGTTCACCACTACCGGCGATGACGGTTCACTCTTTTCCCGCCCCATGGCCACTCTCGAAATTGACGAAACAAACTTCGATGGAAAACTCTGGTTCTTCACAGACCGCAATTCTCCGAAAGTGAATAACATTTCTGACGGCGACGGCCATGTGAACCTCGCCTACGCCGATCCGAAAAAAGAAAAATATATTTCAGTCTCCGGACGCGCTTCACTCATTAACGACAAAGAAATGATTAAGCGCTTGTGGAAACCAGTCATGAAGGCATGGTTCCCGGAAGGTGTGGATGATCCCAGCATTGCACTTCTCTGTGTGGAAGTGGAAACGGCAGAACTCTGGGACGCTCCTCCTTCAAAAGTCGTGCAACTCGCGGGCATGATCAAGGCCACTGCCACCGGACAGCGCTACAACGGAGAAAAATATCAGCATCACATTGATGTGAAGGGGCACCACTGATGATTTACTTCAACAAGAACGCCATTAAGAACAAGATCCAACACGTGAAATGCCAGGTCACTGACCTCTTCCTGAAAAAGAAAAAAGCGGAAGAAAATAAAAAGGTCGACGAGGCGAGCTGGGAAAGCATGGACGCTAGTGATCCGCCTGCGCACATTTCAAAGAGTACTGAAGACAAAGTTCTTCATTGAGCAGTGATAAACACGTTTAAAGGCCTCTCCGGAGGCCTTTAAATCGTCTTACGGACCTCGTTTCACCTCGACATCATTCATGATTTTCATTTAAAATCCTGTGGCAACTCACTGCATTTATCGCGGGATCTATGAAAGTCTTTTTCATCGCACTATTTCTTTTGCCCCAGCTCACATGGGCCCATACCGAAAAGCTTGAGGAAATCGAAGTCACTCACGGAAGAACCGAAACGTCGCTTGGGGCAACGATTCCGAACGCAACGGTGCTGAAAGAAAAGCAGATCCTGAAACGCCGGGAAACAACTGTCGGCGATACGCTGAAAAACGAAGTCGGTATTCAGTCCACAAGTTTCGGCCCTAGTTCCTCGCGTCCGGTGATCCGCGGACTCGATGGCAATCGCATTCGCATTCTTCAGAACGGTCTCGGCACTCTCGATGCTTCTTCGCAAAGTGTGGATCACGCCATTCCGATTGATACGCTCACGATCGACAAGATTGAAGTTGTGCGCGGACCGATGGCACTGCTCTATGGTGGAGGCGCAGTCGGAGGCCTCGTGAACATTGTGAGTAACCGCATTCACGGTGAGTACAGTGAAGGTGCAGTGACTCAGGTCGATGGTCGCTGGGAAACGGTGAATAAGGGGCTCGCACTCGGGAACAGAATTGATTACGGTGCGAAGGACTGGATGTTTCACTTCGATGGCTCTCTTCAGAATCAGGGCGACACGAAAATTCCCGGATACGCGCATTCAGAAAAATTCAGGCAAACCAATCCGGTAAATCCTGAGCCGAAAGACAAACTCCCGAACAGCTACTCAAATCAGAATTCGTTCGCGGTGGGTGCTTCGAAGATCATGAAGAAAGGTTACGCGGGTCTTTCCTACTATCGCTTTAACAATGAGTATGGATCGATCGCCGAACAGGACGTGGCGATCCGCATGGCCCAGAACCGGATTGAGCTCGCATCGGAATATCGCCCTGACTCTGGCACGATCAAGAACATCAAGTTTCGTTCAGCGCAGAGTTTTTACAAGCACGAAGAGCTTGAAGGAAATTCGATCGGCACCACTTTCAACAACAGCGGTAATGAATCGCGCCTCGAGTTTCATACTGGTCACGGGAAGCTCACCGGGATCTCCGGATTCCAGGGACAGATCAACACATTCAAAGCGGCGGGAAGTGAAGCGTTTCTTCCGACAACGGATAATCTCATTCTCTCCGCGTTCACTCTCCAGAAACTTTCGGTCTCCGCCAAAGATGTTCTCGAAGCAGGAGGGCGCCTGGAATCGACCGACGTGAAGAAAAAGTCTTCCGCGACTTTCGGAGGTTCAGATCAGAGAAGTTTTATCGGCATGAACGGATCTCTCGCCTGGAGACATGAGCTCGAGAAAAATCACATGCTCAATGCTTCTTACTCCTACACAGAACGTGCGCCGACATTCCAGGAACTCTACGCGAGTGGCGCGCACGTTGCGACCGGTGTCTTTGAGCAGGGTGATTCGGGTCTCAGAAAAGAACGCTCACACGCGTTTGAATTGAATTATAAAAAAGATGAGCCCTCTTCGGTTTTCTCAGTCGCCGCTTATACTCAGCTCTTTCATGACTTCATCGTTCTTTCCCCTACCGGAAATACGGATGCGGGTTCGGGTTTCGGTATTCAGTCTTACGAACAAAAAAATGCAATCCTCTACGGCGCTGAACTTCAGTCACTGGAAGAAATCACACACTCCTTCGCTGGAGGAAGCTGGTGGTGGGAAACCAAGGCCGATTATGTGAGAGGAAAGCAGCAGAATGGTGACAATCTTCCGCGCATGCCTTCGGCTCGCCTTTCATTCGGACTCAACTACAAACGCGATCGCTGGGAAGCGGATGCCGAAGTTCAACATTACTTTGAGCAGACCAAGACCGCCGCCAATGAAAATAAAAGTGATCCCTTCAATCTCGTGAATGCCGGAGTGATCTATGAACTCCCTCACGAAATGCAGAACTATCGATTCTATCTACGTGCAAAGAATATTCTCAATTCTGAGGCCAGGCCTGCGACGTCATTCACCAAAGACATTGCTCCCCTTCCGGGAAGAAGCCTCGTTGCGGGAGTGCAGGCCCTCTTTTAAATTTTTGGGATAAAAAAAGGCCGGACTTTCGCCCGGCCTCGAAGATCATTCTAAGATTGCGGCAACCTGGCCAGACATATCCTGATCGCTTTCAGAATTGTTCTGTTGCTGCTGTTGCTGTTGTTGCTG
>JBJMLZ010000197.1:0-8042 GCA_045805035.1 Bacteriovoracaceae bacterium | reverse complement strand
GCGGGCGCGCTTGATCTTCACGACTTTTTCGAGCGCAGAAACCCGGCCAAGGGTAATCCCCTCGAAATTCCCCGCGCGGGAGAAAAAGAGCCGGTAGCTGCTCAGGATAATCAGCAATGCCCCTACGAGGGACAGGAGCTGGTCAATCCGCCTCGATGTCATGAGTTCAGTTTAGCAGAATGAAACTAGGTAAAAAGGGTAGGCTTAAATTACCTCAGAGACGGGCTATAATAAAACCACATGGAGTGCCTATGACGTCTGCCTACAGGAAGGTGATCTTTCCCCTGAAGCTCAAGCTATTGCTCGTGATGATCGTCCTGATCGCCACGTCGCTTACCGTATTCGTGGCGATCGCTTTGAAAACTTTCCGCGAGGACAAGACCGCCTACCTTTTTGAGTCCCTCACCTACAAGGCAGAAACGCTTCACCTCACCGCTAAGCAAAGTTCTCCCACACCGGAAGAGCTGAAAAAAATTCTTCCCGCCAAAACCCAGTACGATTATTTTTTTCTTCTTCCCTCATCAGCGGGAATGAAACTGGTGTCAAAAGAAGATCGCACTGCCGATCCTGAGGAAACAAAACTCTTCACGAAGATCCAGGACGAAAATCTCCAGCAGGGTGCAACCACGATTACGATCGGTGATGAGCCGTGGCTCTATTCCTGGGAATTTGACCGGAAACTTAATTTCGCTTCCGTGGTGAGAATTCCTCAGGCAGAGGCCTTCCAGGTCACTCGCTACATTGTGAACAAGTCCCTCACCTACGGTTTATTTATTCTCGGGATCGCGATGATTCTTTCCGTGCTTCTCGCGCGACCACTCACCGCCCAGCTCGAAAAACTTTTTGGTGCCACCCAGGAAATCGCCAAGGGAAACTTCTCTGTGCGCACCGAAGTCCAGGGCGCGGATGAAGTGGGAGCACTCGCCGATTCAGTGAACGACATGGCAGGAAAAATTGAAGTTTACATCCAGGAAATGCGCGAGAAAGCGCGCCTCGAGAACGAAGTCGCGGTAGCACAATTGGTGCAATCTTCATTTTTCCCTCACGGCGGAATCGAAGAAAAAAAACTTGAGATCAAGGGACACTTTGAACCTGCCACCGAATGTGGTGGTGACTGGTGGGGAGTGGCCGGGAGTGATGACTGGCGCGTACTCTTCATCGCCGATGCCACCGGACACGGAGTCCCTGCCGCCCTTCTCACTGCGACCATCAACTGCTGCAAGACCAGTCTTGATTACATCCGCGAACTTAAACCGGATTTCCTTTCCAGGCCGGATGAAATTTTGCGCTTCATGAACCAAGCGGTATCCGGCGCGGGGAAAGAGATCCAGGTGACATGTTTTGTTGCCAGTCTCAACGTAAAGACGGGAAAGCTCGTTTACGCCAATGCCTCTCATACGCCGCCGTTATATTTTAGTGGGCTTAAAGAAAATCTTTCGAAGGACGATTTTCAACCGCTTATCGAGGCGAATGGACCGAGACTCGGACAAAACCCTGATTCCCGATACGAGTCACGCACTCTCGAGCTTGCTGCCCATGATACAATCTTTTTTTATACAGACGGACTTACGGAAGGCGAAAACGCCGAAGGTGCTCAATGGGGAGTGCGCAGACTTATCAAAGCGCTTGCCCAGCACGGACGTGGGTCTGTCGACAATGTTTTGGGAGGAGTTCTCTCTGAGTTCAAGGCCTTCTCTCCCGAGAGGCCGAAAGATGACCTCACTGCTGTTCTCCTGAAGGTACGCGCATGAATAGTGATGTCGCAGTTTTTGTAAAATCGAAGACCGTTTTCGACGAGCTGAAAAAAGAGGCCGAGAAAAAGGAATTCACTCTCCATCTCAATCCGGATATTGCGAAATTTAGTAAAAATCACTTCGTCATCTGTGACGTGGAAAATCTTGAAAGCGAAGAAGGACTTGCTGATATCGCACGTCCCCTTCTCTATGTTCTTTCCGGTCGCAGCAATGAAGACAACGTGGGATTCCTCGGAAAATACCATCTTCACCACATTGTGGGTCACAACAACGATACCTACGCGCATGAGCTCATCTCGAGTCTTTCCAAAACCGTTGACGGAAAAATCTGGGGCGTGCGCCACTATCTCGAAGACGACGCTGCGATCAAGATTCTTTCGCTCTCCGATTCAAAGTTCACCAACGAGATGGTGAAAGATGCGCTCTCACATTTTGACTTCAAAGATTATTTTAATTCTCCGCTTGAATACATCCAGGTGATGGCAAACGAACTGATTTCAAACTCTCTTTACAAGGGCCCGAATCGCCGCCGTGAAGAGCAGGGTCTCGGATCAGCGGATCGCAAAGCACCGGTGTTTCTGAAGGGTGCCGATCTCGTGCAGGTCACACTCGCGATGGACACCAAAGGGGTCGCGCTTTCGGTGCAGGATTCATTCGGCGGACTCTCGTATGACATTCTCGTGCAATCGCTCAAGCGAAGTTTTGATGAGAAAACTCCGATGGAAAAGAAAGACGGCGCGGGCCTCGGGCTCTACCTCACCTTTCTCCATTCAAACCAATTTATTATTAATTACCGGGAAAATTTCCGCACGGAAGTGATCTGTATCATTGAACGAAACAAGCGATACAAGAATTACAAAGAGCGGATCCGGTCATTCCATTTCTTTCAAGAGGTTCCTAGTGAAAAGACTCACGATTAACAAACAGATCCTGCAGGATGAGCTCGTGGTCGAGCTCATCGGATCCATCGACGAAGACTCCGACTTCAAGGACATCCAGGGACTTGCGCAGAAGTCGATCTCCTTCGATTTTAACCAGGTGAACATGATCAACTCCTGCGGTATCCGCGAGTGGATCAAGTTCCTCGAGGGCATCCCGGAAAAGACGACGATCTCCTACAACAACTGCCCGCAGATTATCATTGAACAGATCAACATGGTTCACGGCTTTTTCCGTAAGGGCGCATCGATCAACTCTTTCTACGCTCCTTACTTCTGCGAGACTTGTAACAAGGAAGAAAAAGTTCACCTGAAAGCGAGCGATGTGAAAAACCGCAAAGCGCCGAAGGTCGAATGTCCAAAATGCGGAAGTACAATGGACTTTGACGCCATCGAGGCGCAGTACTTCAGTTTCCTAGGGAAGGTATGAGCGGATTTGAGTATTTCGACAATCTTTTTGATCCCGTCCTCGTGCTGAACCTGAAGCGCGAGATTGTTTACTTTAACCACCAGAGTCCGATCTTCTTCAAACTTCCGCCGCGGATTTTAAAGAGTAAGCAAAGTATCATCCAGCTCTGCGACTCGACTGACCTTGATCTCGAGGAATGGGTCAGTAAGGCGCTTCTTTCTTTCGACGTCCTCACCTCACCGGAGATTCGTCTTCATCTTCCTCATGATCCGGAAAGTGAATACAACGTGATCATGAAAGTGGTGCCGCTTCAGAGCGAGAAAGGCGCCAACTTCGCGCTTGTCTTTCATGATAAGACAGTTGAGACACAGCTTCACTACAAGTACCGCGACCAGATGGAAGAGCTGAAGAAAACGCACAGTCAGATCCTCCAGGCGGATAAGCTCAACACTCTCGGCGAACTCACCGCCAACATCTCTCACGAAATTAATAACCCGCTTACGATCGCCGCCGGTCACTGCGAGCTCATTCGCGACAGCCTCCTCTCAAAAGACCCGGCGTCGAGAATCAAGATGATTGAAAGCGCCAACAACACGGTGATTGAATCGCTCGAGCGCGTGAACCAGATCATCAAGAACATGAAGGACTTCCTTCACAAGTCCGAGGACGAAAAAGAATACTGCGATCTCGATACTCTCGTCGATGCGGCGATCGAGTGGATTCTTCCGACCGCGAAGAAGGCCGGCGTGGAAGTGAAGAAAATTAACAAGGGCAAGAACGTCGCTGCTCTCGCCAACCGGATCAAGCTCGAGCAAGTCCTGATTAACCTCGTGAAAAACTCCATCGATGCCATCAACGCTGCCTCGGTTCCGCATGGGCAGGTGAACATCGTGATCTCAAAATCTGAGAATGAGCATCACACTTATATCGATGTCGTGGATAACGGGCCGGGTATTCCGGAAAAGATCAAACCAAATCTCTTCAAGCCCTTCATGTCCACCAAGGATGCGGGTACCGGCACGGGTCTCGGACTTTCCATCTGCGCCAAGATCATTGAAGCACACAGAGGAAAACTCGAGAACATCGAACGCGCGGACGGAGCTCACTTCCGCATCCGTCTCCCGATGATTGAGATTTACTCGTACACAAGAAACGACAAGTCCCTCACCGGACAGAAAAAAGAAAAACGCATCCTCGTTCTTGATAATGAAGTGCAGATTCTGAACGTATTGAACTCATTTATCCGCGATGAAGGATATGTATTCATCGGCTCAAGTGATCCGCTCGATGCACTGAAATTTCTCTCGAAAGCAAACATCGATCTCATGGTCACTGACTTCTCGATGCCGCTCATGAACGGTGGCGAATTCTCGCGGCTGGCGCGTGAAGCGGGATACGATGGCCCGATTCTTTACATGACGAGTGCGAAGTTCATTGATCAATATAACAAGGACAAGAGGGTCCTCGATATTGATGGTTTGATCTTGAAACCGTTTAATCGTGACGAGGTCATGAAGACCATCAGGAGTGCCCTCAAGGTGCGAGGTGCCGCATGAGCACGAAAAAACCTGCGGAGATGAACGTTCTCGTGATTGATGACGAGGAAAAGATTTGCGATCTCATCAAAATCTTCCTTGAGAGCACATTCAAATTTCACTCAGTCGTGACGGCGCCATCGGCAGTCCAGGCGACGCAAAAACTTCTGAATCAGGAATTTGATCTTCTGATCATTGACCACGTTCTCCCCGGAAAGCTCGGTGTGGACTTCATTGAGCAGCTCCGGAATTCAGTGAAGTTCAACAAACTCAAAATCATTCTCATCTCGGGTTATCTGCAGCAGGAAGACGTCCTCAATGCCATCAATTACGGCGTGAAAAACATCGTGGTGAAACCCTTCACCCGCCAGCAACTGGTCACTCAAGTGGCGGATGTCCTTAAAATTCCGGTCGACGGAGATCTGACCTTTTAGAGTCGCTGCCAAAAGACGTAGGCGCGATTTTATTCCATTTCAAGACCCCGAAATTCCTATCCCCTTAAGACCATTCAATTTGCTCATTTTGGCCTTAGATTCGGGCCTCACCTAAGAGAAACTACTTAGCGAACGAAGAAGGAAAATAGAGAAATGAGTAAGAGTCCTAGAGAAAGAGATTGGTCAGAGTGGAAAAACCACATCGCTGGTGAAGATCGTCTCGAGAAAACTGTCTACCATCGCCCTAATCTGAAACGCCGAACGTATGACTACGAGTCCACAAGGACCGCAGTCATGATCCCGAATGAACTTCATGAAGAAGTGAAATCAAAAAAGATTCCGATATGGATCATTGTTTTCTGCGCTTGCATGCTCGCAAAGAAATGCCATCACTCGATCTTTCCTGATCTCAGGACCTCAGAAGAAATCCGTCAGTCACACTCGCGCTGATTATTTTCCGAGAATGTAGCAGCGGGCCCCGTAACCACCATATCCCATCGAAGCGTCTCTCATACAAAGATTGAGCGCAACTCCACAGGCAGATTGATACGTCGGCATGCGGCCCCAATAAGTATAGAGTGGACGGTTACATGAATCCGTCATTTGAACGTGACAGACATACACTGGTGGCATCGGATGTGGATAACATCCACCCGGACAAGGGTGCTGATGTTCCTGATCCTGACCTTGTTGTTGCTGATCCTGATCCTGATTTGGCCCTGGTTCAGCAAAAGCAGTAAGCCCTGTGGCCAGAATGAGCATCGCGATGAGATGTTTCATATCGTCCTCCTTGACTGCGACTATGAGAGCGCGCTTCACGAGGAGAGACAATCATGACAGAGAGAGCATCAGAATTTTTTTAGGTGGAGAAAGCAGACAAAAAAAGGCCCCCAATCGGGGGCCTTGAAGTTTTAAGCGAGTAGTGTGACTCCGACGTAGCGCTGATAAGGAATCTGCGCGACATCTTTTCCGGTGATGTAGGCCTTGGCCCGTCTTTCAATCTGGTGCTGGATGAGCTTGATGAAAGATGGATCTCCCTCGAGATTGAGCTCCACTTCATGTTCATTCACAAGCTTCACCTGTCCAGTCATCTCGTTGTTACGGATAATGTTGTAGATGAGGCCAACTGCCTCCTGATTGAAATTCCCTTTATAAGTAATTCGTCTTGCAATCATATTTCCCTCTTATTTTCCGAGATACTTCACGAGCTCAATAATCGCGCGTGGGAAAAGACCAAATTGAAGAGTCGCCGCCGCTGAAAGAGTTGCCGCGATACCCGCCCCTTTCAGGTTCTGATAGATCGCCTGCGTGCCATCTGCTTCTTTCATGTACATGTAAACGATCACTCTCAGGTAGTAATAAACCGACACCACGCTGGTGAGAACGGCGATCACCACCAGTGGAACTTCACCAGCATTCACTGCCTGATTGAAGAGCCCGTACTTCCCGATGAAGCCCGCAGTGAGCGGAATGCCTGCCATGGAAAGAAGGAAGATTGTCATACAAGCGCCCATGATGGGATGGCGAAGGCCCATGCCTGCCATCTGATCGATGCGAACGTCTTTTTCATTCTCGTTTTCAAACTGAGCAACGATCGCGAAAGCGCCGAGTGAAGAAAGTGCATAGAAGAAGAGATAGAGAAAGACACTCTGGCCGGCTTCCGGTCCCATCTTAAGAGCGTAGAGACCAAGAAGGAGGTAACCCGTGTGCGCAATCGTTGAGAAAGAAAGCATGCGCTTCATCTCAGTCTGAGAGATCGCGACGAAGTTTCCGTAGATCATGGAAGCTGCAGCGACAAGCCAGATGTACATTTCAAACCACTTCGCGTGAGCAGCACCTTCAACGAAGACAGTATTGAGAACAATACGGCCAAGCGCCATGAAGGCAGTGAACTTCACGCCGGCACTCATGAACGCAGTGACGTTCGTCGAAGCGCCCTGATAAACGTCAGGTACCCATCCGTGGAAAGGAACCGCGCCGACTTTGAAAAGCATGGCAGTGAGAACAAGACCGAGACCGATGAAGTAAATGGCGCTCGGAGTTTTGTGTGAAATAAAAGCTTCGATCGCAGAAAGCTCAAAGCTTCCGGTGGCGCCGAAGATGAGTGATGAACCGTAAAGAAGAAGTGCTGAACCAAGGCCGCCGAGGATGAAGTACTTCAGTCCCGCTTCCGCTGAGTATTGGCTGGTTCTTCTCATCGCCACCATCACGTAAACCGCGAGGGACATAATTTCGAGTGCAATAAACATGAAAAGAAGGTGGTTCGTGCTCATCATGAGAATCATGCCGGAGGTTGAGAAAAGAATCAGGGCATAGATTTCTGAGAGAAGGTGCTCTTTCACGTCCGTGCCTCGAGTGATCACAGTCGCGATCAGGGCGAAGGCACAAGCAAAGAACGCGAGCGCTCTGGTGAAGGAATCAATAATCAGAGTTCCCTTCAGGAGGTTCGTTGGTTCAGCGTTCACGCTTGATCCAAGGATGAGCATGGAAGCGGCAAGAGCTGCAGCAGAAACCAGGAATGCCCAGGCGTGGCCTTTTTCCTTATTTGTACCGACGAGAAGACTAATGATCGCTCCGATCGAGAGAACAAAAAGCGGAAGCAGCGACAGGTAGTCGTGCGACTTCAGGGCCTCAAGCGGAAAGACTTCAGTGAGCATCATGGTGAACCTACTTTCTGAATCAGGGTATCAGCATAAACATTGAGCGTGGCATCTGACTTACCAAAGAAACATTTTGGGAAAAAGCCAATGCCGAAAACGAAGATCGCGAGAACTATCATCGCAGTAATTTCTTTTCCGTTCAGATCATGAAGGTGATCAAGATCCGTGCGCGTCGCAGGTCCGAGCATCACGAGCTGGTAGGCCTTAAGCGCGTAGATCGCGCCGAAGATCACACCAGTTGCGCCGAAGAGAACAAACCACGGATGCGTCTGGAACGATCCGAGGAGAATCGGAAACTCGCCGACAAATCCG
>JBJMLZ010000196.1:0-11523 GCA_045805035.1 Bacteriovoracaceae bacterium | reverse complement strand
TGAATGTCTTTCTTGATGACGATGTTGTCGCCTTCAATGGAAGAGTTGACCAGTGGATGATCTTTCAGCGCCTGGACGATAGCGTAAAGCACGAAGTGCGAGTAAGTGAGGTTGATACCTTCGCGCTTCTTGAAATCGTTTTTGATTTTCTCACGCTGTTTTACAAGATTTGTCATGTCGATCTCGTCGATCGAGTTCACGTGCGGAGAAGTTTGTTTGGAGATGACCATGTTCTTCGCGATGGCCTTTCTCATGTTATCCATCGCAACGATCTCTACGCGATCAGAACCGCGAGTTTCCGCGCGTCCAGTTGGGGCCGCAGACCCCGCTGGTGCAGAAGCGCGAGAAGGAGCAGAAGCAGCAGCGCCGCCGCCTTTTCTTCCACCCGCGATGTAGGCCTCAAGGTCCGCTTTGTTCACGCGACCGGCAGCACCTGAGCCTTTGATGTTTTTAAGTTCAGAGAGAGAAATGCCGGCGTCTTTCGCCATCGCCTTGACGAGCGGAGTGTAGAAGCGGAATCCTTCTTCGGATTCTTCATGCTTCATCGCCTCCGGAGCACCCACCGTTTGCTGAGGGCCAGCTTCCGCAGCAGGCTTCGTTGCTTTCTCCGGAGCGGCAGCGGCTTGCGCCTTTGGTGCCGGAGCAGCTTCAACGGCAGCGTTCATGTCATCTTCGATGATCGCGATCGCTTTGCCCACGTCCACAGTTGCGCCCTCTGGGTAGAGAAGCTGGACGATCTTGCCACCGATTGGTGATGGAATTTCTGATTCCACTTTGTCGGTTGAGATCTCGAGAAGGATCGCATCGAGTTCGATCACTTCACCTGGTTGCTTGTGCCACTTGGTGATGGTACCGGTCGTGATCGACTCTCCCATCTGAGGCATGACGACTTCAATTTTAGCCATGGTTATATCTCCAAAAAGAATTAAAGGTTAAGTGCTCTGCCCTTCGCTGCCATCACTGCTTCACCGAGGAACTCTCCGAGAGTCGGGTGCGGGTGAATAGTCGCGAAGATTTCTTCATCGATTCCTTCCATCGTGCGGAAGAGAACATATTCATGAATCAGTTCAGTCGCGTTGGTGCCGACGATATGAGCGCCGAGCATCTCGCCGTGTTTACCGATGAGAGTTTTGATGAAGCCGTTATTTTCGTTCGAGGCAATCGCTTTCCCATTCGCAGTGAACGGAGCTTTTCCTACTTTGTACTCGATGCCTTTTTCCTTGAGTGCGCGTTCAGTGTAACCAACTGAGGCCACTTGCGGCTGACAGTACGTACATCCAGGAATGTTCATCTTGTCGATTGCGTGAGGGTGTTTACCCGCAATGTGTTCAGCCGCGACCACACCTTCGTGTGAAGCTGCGTGAGCAAGAAGTGGTGGGCCGGAAACGTCACCGATAGCGTAGATCCCCTTCACTGAAGTTTCATACATGTTGTTCACAGTGATGAATCCGCGATCCGTCTTCACGCCGATCTTATCCAGACCGAAGCCTTCAATGTTGCCGGTCATGCCGACAGCGATGAGACCCATTTCAAATTTATGATCAGTATTCTTCCCGCCTTCAGTGACTGAAATCGTAACGTCCTTGCCGTTATTTTTCGCCGAAACTTTTTCCACACCTGTGTGGATTTTCATGCCCAGTTTTTTGTAAGCGCGTTCCACTTCCACTGAAGCGTCAGTGTCTTCAATCGGAAGAAGATTTTTCTGCATTTCAAAGATCGTGACTTCCACGCCGAAGGCGTTCCAGAAGTAAGCGAACTCCATGCCGATCGCACCGGCACCGATGATGCCGATGGATTTTGGAAGCTGTTCCACTTTCAATGCTTCCCAGGCACCGAGAAGGCGTTTGCCATCATGCTCGAGTCCAGGGAACGTGCGATATTTAGCACCCGTCGCGATGATGCAGTTGGTGAACTGAAGCTCTTCTTTTTTTCCATCACTCATTGTGACTTCGAGAGACTTATTGGTTTTGAAAACGCCTTTGCCGGCGAAGACTTCAATTTTATTTTTCTTCATGAGGAAAGCGATGCCCTTACTCATGTTGTCCGCGATCGTGTTCGCGCGTTTGACCGCAACCGATGCGTCGAGACCCTTGAGATCAACATTGATCCCGAGTCCCTTCATATCGTGAATTTCGTGAACAGAATGGGCCGACTTCAGAAGTGCTTTGGTTGGAATACAACCGCGGTTGAGACATACCCCACCGAGTTTATCTGCTTCTACGATGGCAACTTTCTTTCCAAGCTGAGAGGCGCGAATGGCAGCGACGTATCCGCCGGGGCCAGCACCAAGTACGACCACATCAAATGTTTTGGCCATTGAGATTCCTTTGTATACAGAACGATAAATGTGCTGAAATCTTCAACTTTGTGCCATGCAATTGTCAATGAAACCATGGGCTTTTCTCTGGACGAAACTAGGGCAAAAACGCTATAAGACACCCTATGTCAAGAAGCCAGGCCTCTCTCACACTTTCACCCGAGGAAATTACCTCGATTCTCACCCTTTTCCCGAAGGGTGTGGTGGCAGTTGATCTTGAGACCACGGGCCTCTCTCCCCTGGTGGATAAGATCATTGAAATCGCGGCGGTGAAGGTAACGGCGGAAGGAAATGTTTCGACCTATCACACACTCATCAATCCCTTGATTGATATTCCCGAATTCACGATTCAGTTTCATGGCCTCAAGAATGGCGACCTTCTGATGGCCCCGACGATTAAAAAGCCGTTAAAGAGTTTCTGGGATTTTGTGGAACGCCATCCGATGATTGCCCACAACTCGACTTTCGATCTGGGTTACCTCATCAAGGCCTGTCATGATTTTCAGATCGATTTTCCTCCACTCGATATCTACGATTCGTGCCGCTATGTTCGCGCGATCTACAAACCGCTTGAAAGTGCGCCTCAAAATTATAAGCTCTCCACTCTCTGCGAATACTTCAATGTTCCTTTTCGGCATCATGTGGCGATCGAAGACACCTTCGCCTGTCTCAAGGTGACTGCAGGAACCGCGAAGCGAGAGGCGAATCACAAAGTGGCGCTCGAAAAAAGTTTTGTCTTCCGGCTTTCAAGCTTCGATAGAAATGAATGCTTCAATATTTCAACGAGACTCAATGGTCTTCGTGATCTCGTTCAGAATAAAGATCTCGTTCAACTTGATTACCGTGGAAAAAACATGAAAGGCATCCGTCCGGTGCGTCCGATCGGACTCATGCCGCTTCCGAAAGGGCCGGTCCTTTTCGGTGAATGTCTCCTCACCGGGATGAACAAGTCGTTCCTCCTGAAGAAAATTAAAAATTACTCGCGGCTTGAAGCGAGTCTCTGGAATCATCATGATTAAGCACTTCATCACTAAAGAAAATATCGGCCATCGGGTGACACAATTTTTCATCCTGATCGCTCACATCGCGCTCCTGAAATGGATTCTCTACACGCTTTATGAAGGTGGAGTTCTTCCTTTCACGACGCTGATGTTTCACTTCGCAGGAATTTCGATTGCGGGTGGACTTCTCATTTTCACCTGTGCCCAGATTTACAAACGCCAGTACCTGAAGGAACTCAAGAAAAGTGGACGCGAACCAAAACTGGACAAGTAAATTCCAAAGCGCGTTCCGCGATCTCGGAACTCTTTCCGCTTATCTCGGATGGGCGATGCCTTCGCGCGTGGAAAAAATTTATCCGGTATTCGTGCCGAAAGCTCTCGCGGACAGGATGAAAGAGGAAGGCCCGGAAGGAATTCTCGCCCGAGAATTTTATCCGCACACCGATGAACTCGTTGATCAGGGATATCTCGATCCGATCGGTGACAAAAAATTCAACATTGCTCCTCAACTCATTCACCGTTATCCCAGTCGAGTGCTCTTCACTGCCACGAGTGTTTGTCCGGTGAATTGCCGTTACTGCTTCCGGAAAAATGAACTCTCACCTTCTGATGAACTTTTTGATCAGGACTTTGAAAAAACTCTCTCCTATCTTCGTGAGCATCAGGAAATTTCCGAGATCATTTTCACTGGCGGTGATCCGCTCACACTTTCCGACAGTAAAATTGATAAATATCTTTCTTCATTCGCGACGATTGCTCACATCAAAGATGTGCGCTTCCATACCCGGTGGCCCGTGATCATTCCCGAACGGATCGATGAAGACTTCATCGCGCTTTTGAACAAATGGTCGCACCATTTCCGTACGGTGAGTGTCGCGGTTCACGCCAATCACGTGAAAGAGTTTTCATGTCAGAGTCGTTCGGCACTTCAGCTTCTCGCTTCCTCGAAGGCCCAGATACTTTCTCAGACGGTTCTTCTCAAGGGTGTGAATGATTCGGTGGAAGCACTCACCGAGCTCATGGAATTTTTTGTGACTCACAAAGTGCGGCCCTACTACCTTCACCATCCGGATCAGGTTCGCGGAGGGATGCATTTTTATCTTTCGCTCGAAGAAGGGCGCGCAGTCTACGCCTCTCTCCGGAAAAATCTTCCCGGCTGGGCGATTCCTCAGTACGTGATCGACGTTCCCGGAGGTCACGGCAAGACTCCTGCGTTCAATCCGGAATCGCTTTCGTATTCAGGTGAACTCCTCTCGCTTTCAGGTGAAAAACTCTCCATGCCCGAGCCTGTGACTCAGGCTTAAGCAGACCCTTCCTAGTTAGTGAAAATTATTGATCATGCTAAGATTTGAGCATGAGTCAAACGATCCTCATCGAGACCAACGAAGACCTCAAAAAAATTTTCAGCCTGAACCTCAACACCTTCGTTGGGACAGATGTCATTCTTCGTACGGGTGCTGATGATACGATCGCGCTCCTTCGCATTCTTCCCCAGATCTCTCTCATCGTAACCAGAGCAAAAATCGGCGCCGAAGAAACCGCAGTTCGCATCCATCAGTTTCTGAAAACGGAAAATCTTGAATCGAACATGATCATCCTCGGCGAGTGTCCGCAACTGGCGGATCAGGTGTTGTGTCTTCAGGAGCCGGTGTCGTGGGAAATTCTCATTCGCCAGGCGGCCCAGGTCCTTGGCGTTTCTCTTCAGGACATCTCTCACCGGGTGAAGCCGGATTATCTTCCGGTGGGGCTTCATTATTTCCGCGATATCTCCAAGACTCCGTGTGATGTATACATCCGGATCAAGAAAGGTCCGAACGAATATCAGTTCGTGAAGCGCATTCACTCCAAAGACGTTTTTGATATTGATGCGATCAAAAAATACGAAGAGCAGGGCCTTAAGGAATTCTACGTATCGAAGGACTACATCCAGTACTTCACGACATTTGTGACGAACGCCCTCGTGGAAAAACTCGAGCGCGATGACCTGACCCTGGAAGAACGGATCATGGCGACGTCTCATGGCCACGAGATCGTGCGCGACTCCATTCAAAGCATGGGTCTGGATAGCACCATTGTGGATCTCGCGGACGCTTCTATCAACTCCATGATCAAGTCCGTGAAGAACTCTCCTGAGGTCGCCAATCTTCTGAAGTTTCTTTTCTCGAATAAAATCTCGTACGCTTACCAGCACTCTCACCTCCTCGCTCTCATGTGCCACTACGTACTTTCCAAGCAGAGCTGGTATCGCCAGGAGCATTTGCAGGTGCTGTCGTTTGTGAGTTTCTTTGCTGACGTCACACTGAGGTCTCATCAGCAGATGCAGATCGGTTCTATGCGCGACCTTTGGGAAGCGAATCTCACTGATGAAGAGCGTGCACAGGTCCTGAATCATGCTAAAGATGCCGTAAAAATTATCGAGAACAATCCGCAAGCCGATGATTACGTGAAGACCGTTCTTCTTCAGAGTCACGGGAAGACCGATGGTGTTGGGCTTGAAGATAATCCGGGCGAAGATCTCCACCCGCTCTCGAAGGTTTTCATCATCTCGGACAATTTCGTGAAGATCCTCCTGAATCCGGCGATGCCGAAAGCGAAGAAAGACATTCTCCCGATCCTTTACTCGCGATTTACCAATCCGAGTTATCAAAAGATCATCAAAGCTTTAGAACAGAAGTTCGAGTAATCCTGTACTTAGAATTTTCATGAACATTTCCTTAGTTGACGGTGACTGGCGCACGCTTGTATCCCTTCCCCGTACACAATCAGAGGCACGACCCTCAAAAAGGATTCTATGAAATTCCTGTCGACCGCCCTTGTTCTTCTCTCGGTTCTTCCTGCCCACGCTTCCTACATTTCTCTTTCCTGCTCCAGTGCAACCAGCTCAGTGATCTGGGAAGAAGGGAATAACTCGAATCTCGCTCACCTCCGGTATGACGGATTCGTCACCGGGATTCTCGAAGTTGAGAGAGAAAAGCTCAAAATTGAAACGAAGGAACAGTTTAATATCCGCCAGCGCCTCCTTTCCAATTGCGGGGCCCATTCAACGATGACCACCTTCGCGATGCGGATCGAGATCACTCCCGCCGACGATTATCCACACGTTCTTCAGTCCTATTTTCCGGACAATAAGATCGTTGCCGACGTGATCTGCGAGAAAGTCGAGAGCACCGAAGCTGATTGCCGTCCTTAATTCGAGGCATCAAAAATCATTTTATTGAGAATGAGGGGCCCGGATTCGGGCCCTTTTCTTTGAAATACCTGAGTTTCCGTTGACAGAATCTGGGCCCGTCCATAATATCAACAACACTCAAATGCGGTTGTAGCTCAGTTGGTAGAGCGTCTGCTTGCCATGCAGAAGGTCGTCAGTTCGAATCTGATCAGCCGCTCCAAAATTTAATGATGGAGCCTCTGGCTCCAATTTTGATAAAGGCCTCCACTCGGGGGCCTTTTTTATTTTTTGAAGTGAAAAATACAAACACACAAATAATCTTCTGAGGCCTCTCTCCAGTGAGGAACAAAGCCGCTGTAAAGAAGCGCTTCGTTTTCACCTAGCTCGACACCCTCCTTACAATTATCCGTGAACAACTTACTAGTCCCTTTAATGATGAAGCTGAGATTGAATTCACAGTCCGCGCGATCAGTGTGAGGGAGCAGTTTGGATCCAGGAGGGTACTGGAGAAGAAAATTATATGTCGGCTGAGCGTTCGTCAGATGTCCTTGAGAACGAACTTCGTTGTGAATGATCTGGTGAATCTTTTGAAAAAAGGCGTCGTTGTGCCTCCACAGCGTCCCTTTTGTTTTTTCGTCGTCATATCGGAACTGGGCCTCCTGATTCAGATCCTGCACTCTTTTTTGCATCATCTTAACGTCAGGAAAGATTTGGGAGAACTTCGTGAGTCCAACTCCGATCTCTTCGACTTTCATTCAGACTCCTTGGGTCCTTGCACTTTATATTATAATATCAAAACTATGAAACGCCTAACCCACATCGAAATTTGCAATGGTCATGATAAGCGCGTCCAGATCGAAGCTTTTTATGAGGCGGAAGGCAGAAATATTGAAGTGAGAGGCTCAGATCTCTTCTTCATCGCCTATTCCGGAAAGAGCATTCTCGGCTGCGTGAGATTTTGTATTGAGCATGACGTCCCTATGCTGAGAACGATGAGAGTCGCTCAGGACTTCCAGAGACAAGACGTGGGCAGTGAGCTCCTGAGAAGATTTGTTCTTCATCTGAACGATCAGGACATACACAACACTTACTGCCTGCCTTATTCGCAGCTGGAGAAGTTTTACGGATCGATGGGATTCAAAAAAATTTCGGCAGAAGAAACGCCGGAGTTTCTGCGCGCAAGGATTTCGGAAAACGCGAAGAAAGGAAACGAGCTCATTTGCATGAGACGGGACTAGTTGTGTGTACTGTCCATGCAGTTATCAATCGCCGTCTGGAAAATCTTCCCTTCATGATCTGAAATTTTTGAAAGAGCTTCGTCCATACAATCGATGAACTTCGGCGCGTTCTCATAATGAGCAGAAACACGGCAACCCGTAATCCAGCGATATGCATTCACCCCATCATGATCAATCGCGCTTGAAAGAAAGTGCTCACTACAATGGTTGTAACTGACCTCGTGGTTCTGTAGAACGGTGAACTCACAGTTGCCGATCCAGGTGAGAGCATTAAGGCCATCGGGTCTCAAAGATGAGTGAGTGAGAAGTGATGAGCACTCACGAAAAGGTGAAAGAAGTTTTTTCTCCGTCATGTCCTTACAGATCTGAATCCACTGCGTGGACGAAATACCATTCGGATCAACTTTAAAGTCCACCATCTCCTGCACACAATTGATAAACGGACTTGGATCGTTTTGAAACTCCGAGCAACTTCGCGTGAGGGTTTCAAGATTAAACTGGTTCGTCATGCCGGGAACGATCATGCAGGCAAAGAGGAGATTTTTCATTCGGAAATCATGTCATGGGAATATACCCTCAGGCAATTAACGCAAGCCGATGAAAAAAATTTGGATTTTATATAGAGGCTCAGGAGTTTGCTTCCTTGGACAATATTTGTGAATGAAAAAAGGAGTCCCTTATGGCAACACTTGCTGAACCACATCTCGTCCCTGCCCCCCGCAACTGGGCCATCGTTCCAACTGCGGCCTGGGCAGCACCCATTGGTCGCTTTTTATTTTCCCTGATCTTCATCGCTTCCGGGCTCAGGCACTTTTCTTCCGACATCATCAACTACGGCGCAAGTGCCGGAGTGCCGATGGCAAATATCCTCGTGCCCGCGGCGGGAATCATTGCGATGATCGGAGGTCTCAGTATCCTCACTGGTTTTCACGCGCGAATCGGAGCGCTCCTTCTGATTGTGTTCCTTGTTCCGGTGACACTGACCATGCACGCGTTCTGGGCGGTCACAGACCCGATGATGGCGCAGATGCAGATGGCGATGTTCATGAAGAACGTTTCCATGCTGGGTGCTGCGATTTATTTTTTCTGTGTGGGTTCCGGCCCATTCAGCATGGATCACGGGAAATATAGATTTTAGTGCGCGGCCATTTCCAGAAGATCTTTTAACTGCTGGATGCGTTCGGCATTGAGAGTCTTGGTGAGTTCACCGCGCGCCTTAGGATATTTTTTTGAAGCGAACTTCGACCAGGCCTCGCGGTAGGCCAGCCACGACTCCTGTGTCTTCCTGATTCCTTCGGGCTTGAGAG
Organism: Bacteriovoracaceae bacterium; assembly: GCA_045805035.1. Classification (GTDB taxonomy): domain Bacteria; phylum Bdellovibrionota; class Bacteriovoracia; order Bacteriovoracales; family Bacteriovoracaceae; genus Peredibacter. The sequence goes on along the minus strand of JBJMLZ010000196.1, from coordinate 2,491 downwards.
TTCCATAGAACTTCTTTTTCATGAGTGCTTCAAATGTCTCATTCAGAATTTTATCGTTTTCCGGGACGTCGGCGGGAAATGTGCCCTTTTCAAGTTTGGCCACTCTCTCCTGAAATTTTGTTTCAAGATGGTCCTGCTCTTCAATCATGAAGGCCGCGCGGGCAGTTCCGGATAAATCGATTTCATTCCGCGTGCGCTCGTCGATAAAAAATGAAGCTGCAGTTTCCAGGTCATGAAACGATTCAAGAGTTCTGGCGTCGAAGCGCTTAAGAATTTCTTTCCACTGCGAACGGCGTTTTTCGCGGGCGAGATCCGCTACGACTTGAGTGCAGTGGCCCTGCATGAAGCCGCTGGTGATGTCATCGCAAAGGTCAAAGTGAGCTTTTTTGTTTCTGATCTCTGCGAGATGGCGGATGCGCCCTTCCATTTCAGCAGGTGCTGCTTCCAGATGGCAGGCATATTTCAAGGCAAGGTCGATGTCTTTCTTTGTGCCGTTCCCGTTGGCATAAATCATCATGAGCATCGAGGAACCGCCGAAAATTTGTTCATCTCCGTGGGCGAGTTCGTAGTAAGCGCATTTCCTCGCGGCTTCAAAGTCCTGCTTCTGCTTAATGCCGTAATAAAGATCGTAGGAAGAGCAATCCTTGAGTTCCTCTTTGGTGACGTAGGGATCCTCGATATGTCCGGATTGTTCACAAATTTTCTTCCACGCTTCTTCCTGCGCATAGAGCGAGCAGGACAGGAAAGTGAGAAGGAAAAATAATTTCATACTAAAACGCTAACATCGAGTCGGATTTAGCGCAAGATTGGGCCACTCCTAGGCCCGTACGTGTGAAAGATTCTTAAGAGCGTCCCCTGGGGCAGAATCGGACAAAGAGGCAAGCCTTGACGTGAGAAAAAAGGCACCCATTTTGAAGAATATGAGAGGAGGTAGTTATGTCAGTACTCATGGTAATGCCCCTTTTACCGATTCTCGCAGTCCTCATTTACGCGGCTTATGGAATCAGGGGCAATACGTAAGAAAGGAGGTTTACTATGAACAAGCATCTTACTACTCGGTCCAACCGGGAAGTATCCCCATGGTCGGCCCTGCAGAGCGATCTCTGGGATATCTTTGACCGGTTCTCGGAAGACTTCAACGTTCCTTCACTCGGATTCGGTGGTCAGGATTTTTCGCCGAAGATTGAAGTGAAAGATACCGGTAAGACCTATCAGGTTCTGGCGGAAGTTCCGGGAATGGATGAAAAAGATATCAATGTCACCCTGAGAGACAATCAGCTCATCATTGAGGGTGAAAAGAAAAATGAACAGAAGAGTGAAGACAAGAAAAAAGGTCTTTTTCACTCAGAGTTCAGTTACGGTCGATTCTACCGCGCGATTCCTTTGTCTGATGATATCGACGCGGAAAAAGTAAACGCGAGTTATAAAAATGGTGTCCTCACCATTGATCTGGAAAAGCTACCTGAAAAGCAAAGTAAAAATAAGCGCATCCAGATTACTTCCGGTAAGAGCGACGCTAAACAGATCGATACGAAACACTAAGAGGGGGGGACACTCCCCTCTTCTTTTTTTTTCGGAGGAACAACATGAAGAAATTTATTCTTATCCTTCTTCCCTCAGTTGCGTTCGCGGCGAATCCGGTCCAGCGGGTCTGGAGAAATTTTGTGGTCGATGAAAAGCCACTGATGTGTACGCTGGAAAATCAGCCGCTCGTTTATTCCCCTACCAGCCTTCGTATGTGTCCGATGGACAATCAGATTCAGCAGCAGCGACAGGAACAACAGGCGAATGGTGAATCTCCCTATTATGAAAAAGAAAGGGATCTTTTATGAAAGCGAATGCAGCGATTGCCCTCGCGCTGATTTGTGGCCTCATTATCGGCGGAGTGGGAACTCATTTTTATAAAGAGCATGAAGAGCAAAAAGCCGCGACGACACTTCCATTGAAGTTCTCACCGGAGGATTTGTTCGGCGGACCTTCCCTGGGTGTTTCCTTGGGTGACTTTGGCCATGAGCTGAAGCAGGACGAGGACAGTAAGAGCATCACTTATCGACTGGATCTCACTGGACTTAACAAAGACACCATTAAAGTCAGCGTGGAAGGTGGACAGGTGAATATCTCCGGCGAAAATAAAACCGTTCAGGCGCAGGAAGAAAAAGGTGGGACAGTGAGATCGGAGTCCTACAGTAGCTTTGAAAGAAGCTTTCCGGTTCCGGAAGGAACTGATCCGACTCAGGTGTCTGTTCAACATGAGACCAATGAACTCGTGATCCGCTTCCCAAAAAAATGAAAGGGGCCCGAAGGCCCCTCGTTTAAGAAGCGAGCTCTCTTTCGTAAACTCCCACGGATTTTCTCAGCCACTGAAGAAACGGTTTCGCGGCAACGACCGCTTTCACGACTTCTACGCTGAAGTCTTTGGCGAGGACTTCTCTTCTCGAAAATGTTTTGTGAAAGTAAAATTGACGATGCCAGAGGTATTGAGCTCCCTTTG
>JBJMLZ010000195.1:0-6967 GCA_045805035.1 Bacteriovoracaceae bacterium | reverse complement strand
TGATCGCCGTGAGCCTGGTTCCGGAAATTTTATCGGTGAGAACAATATCCTCCGCCCCGTACTCAACACACGCGCGTTTATAATCTTCGGAGACGGGCGCTTCTTTAGTCGCGATAAACGGAGAGCCGATGGAAACTCCATCAGCTCCAAGTGCGAGCATCGCGAGAATTCCCGCACCATTGCCAACTCCACCCGCGGAGATCACCGGAATCTTGCAGGCCTTCTTGAGCATTGGCACAAGTACAGTGGCAGGAATATTTCCAAGATGTCCGCCCGCGCCTGAACTCACCGCGATCACGCCGTCGGCACCGAGGCCTTCTACTTTTCTGGCGTACTTTTCATCAATCACATCACAGAAAACTCTGGTGCCGGTTTTTTTACTCTCGCGGATTGTTTCTTCCGGAGAACCCAGTGAGGTAATGAAGTAGTCGACACCTGCATCGAGACACGCATGCAGTTGTTTTTTGTACTGAACGTTTGACTTGTTTACTATGAGATTCACGCCGAACGGTTTCTTGCTTCTCGTGCGGATTTCTTTCAGCGCATGCTGAAGTTCTTCGATGGTCCGGAAGTTCAGGGCAGGAATGCAGCCAGTGATTCCACTCTCAAGAGAGGCCACCATCATCTCCACGTTCGTGATGAGAAACATCGGCGCCATGATGACGGGAAATTCAACGGGAACAATCTCAGTGAAACTTGTTTTCATGCTGTGTCATTGTGTAAGGGAAAGTCATGCGACTTTCGGTTTCCATAGGGTGAGCGGTATGGGTTAATTGTAACAATCATTTCATGACGTACAAGGATGGAAGTATGAAAAAATCAATCGGCATCATTGCCCTCGCTCTTTCAACTGCCGCGTTCGCCGCGCCGAAGGCCCAGTGGCTCACAATCGACAACGATATTCTCGCTAAGATTGGCCCTAAGCTTGGTCAAGTACAAACACTCTATAAGGCACAGGGTGCTTCAGTAGTTCAACTCAATCAGACTGAAGTGCTGAAAGTTTCAGCTCTCATTCACGACGAACTTCACCGTTGTGGTGGTTTTATCGCTCATGACTCTTTTGAAGCTGCACGCGAATCACTTTCATCCCAAGGTGACATGTATTTCGCAAAATCTGCGATCTTCGCTGATTACGATATTAACCAGCAGTCTTCAGTTCGCCCGATGGTTGCGGATGTTTCAGATAAAAACATTCTCGATACCATCACAAAACTTTCTGCATACAACACCCGATACTACAAAACTCAGACCGGTGTTCAGTCCTCGCAATTCATCCGCGACACATGGGCCTCACTTGCCAAGAGCCGCAGCGACGTGAAAGTTGAACTTTATCAACACCGCTCATTCCCGCAGGGAACTGTGATCATGACTGTTCCAGGAACTGATCTCGCTGATGAGATCGTGATCCTCGGCGGTCACGCTGACTCTATCTCTGGATGGTTTGGTGGTGACGCTCGTTCACCGGGTTCTGATGACAATGCTTCTGGTATTGCCACGGTTACAGAAGTCATTCGCATTCTCATGAACAACAACTTCAAACCAAGACGTACAGTTCAGTTCATGGGCTACGCTGCTGAAGAAGCAGGTCTTCTTGGCTCGAAAGACGTTGCTGCCGCTTACAAAGCTTCCGGCAAAAAAGTTGTCGGAGTTATCCAGTTCGATATGACTCTCTATAAAGGCACAAAGGAAAAGGATATAGTGATGATGTCTGACTATACCAATGCTGCTCAGAATGAATTCATTGGTAAACTCATCGACGAATATGTGAAAGTTCCATGGGGATATTCAAAGTGTGGTTACGGTTGTTCTGACCATGCTTCATGGACTAACAACGGATATCCGGCCTCAATTCCTTTTGAGTCGACAATGGAAGATATTAACCATAATATCCACACTGAAAGAGACACAATCGAAAACGCCGGTGGCGATGCTAAGCACGCTGCGAAGTTCGCGAAGTTAGGCCTCTCGTGGGTTGTGGAGCTCGCTAATTAAGGAAGTTGTACCAAGTTGAATAACACGATTGATATCCCGTCCCTTTATCAGGACATTCGTTCTAACCTCGACCTATCAAAAAAAGCACTCAGTAAAACAAGCATCCTGGGAGACGAAGAGTCTCCCTCGATGCGTACTGAGTCTGATTGCCTCGTAGTTCTCGAAACACTCGAGAATATCGCCAAAGATGCCAAAGCTTTAATTGATTTGCATCCGACACTCGAAGGACTCTTCGAAAAAAACTTCGGCCCCTATCGCGATCTCTTCGATCGTGAGGCCATTGTCGAAACGACACTTCTTGAGGATTTTCTCTTTCCGGTGACGAGTCAGTATCCGCTTCTTGTGGATGGCGAATTTAATTCTGATCTCACTCTATCGTACAAAGATATTTTCAAGGCGTGGGCCGACCAGAGAGGTGAGGGCCACGTTGAGACTCAGGATATTCTCAAGACAAAGTTTGACCTGAAACTTCAGGACAAAGATTTGAAGTGTCAGTGTGCTCAATGTCTCGGGGATTATCGCACACAGGTGAGAGAAGCGGTCTATGCCATGCAGACCGCGATGATTGATAAGGCGGAAGAAAAACTTCATGAGATGGTTCTGGTCAGAAAGATCCAGGATATCTCGAACGCAGTTTTCGATCTCAAGAAAAATCTCGATAAGAACTTCCACCAGATGCGGAATAAGCTCAAGCGTTCTTCTGTGAATAAGCTTGAGAACGAAGTGAAGCATCACTTCAGATTAAAGTTCGGTGCCAAATCCGTACTCGCAAAAGTTTACCGTGAGAAACTCATGGTTTACTTCAATACGCTTCTGGTTGAGCAGGGACTTAAACCCGAACTCATCTCGCACGAAGAATACGATCGCTTTTTCATCTCGCTTGAAACGAATATGTGGAAGGGCGATGTTTTCCTCAAGAAGGAATTCGAGCGATTTACCGGTGCTATTCTTGCCCTGAAGAGGAAGGACGTTTCGTCTACGATCCTTCGCGATTATCTCGGTCAGTTCTGGTTACACGCTGAGGCCCGCCGGATGAATCGTAAGATCATCTATCACATGGGCCCGACGAACTCCGGAAAGACTTATCATGCGATCCAGGCATTGTGTGAAGCGAAGAAAGGTTGTTACCTGGCTCCGCTCCGACTTCTTGCTTCCGAGCTCTTCGATACCATGAACAACAAAGGTGTGAAGACAACTCTTCTCACCGGTGAGGAAGTCATCGAAGTGCCAGGCACCACTCACTATTCATCAACCATCGAAATGGCCAAGCTTAATGAAAAGTTCGATTGCGCTGTGATCGATGAAATTCAGATGCTCACTGATCCTCAGCGGGGATGGGCATGGACTCGCGCTCTCGTGAATCTCCAGGCAACTGAAATTCATCTTTGTGGTGACCATTCCGTGCTTGAGCTTGTGAAGAAGGTTCTTGCCCTTTGTGGTGATACGCTTGAGATCAAAGAATACACCCGCATGACTGAGTTGAAGGTTATGGATCATCAGATTCCTTTAACTCAACTTCGTAAGAGCGATGCTCTGATCGTTTTCTCAAGAAGAAATGCGCTGAAATACAAATCGGATCTCGAAGAACTGGATTTCAAAGTTTCAATTGTCTACGGAAGACTTTCTCCGGAAGTAAGACGTGAACAAGCGAGAAAATTTGATGAAGGTGAAACCGATATCATGGTTTCGACCGACGCCATCGCGATGGGGATGAACCTTCCGGTAAGACGAATTGTTTTCTCGGCACTTTCTAAATTCATTGATGATCGAGAACACCCACTCACGTTCTCTGAAGTTAAGCAGATTGCCGGACGCGCGGGAAGATTCAATCGCTTCCCGGTTGGTGAAGTGACGACATTGAACCGCGTGGAAGATGGTCTTCGGATTTTAAACGATGCGCTCGCTCATCATCTCGGTCAACAGGACAAGGCAATGGTGGGGCCGGATCTGGATATTTTCACCCGCGTGAATACCGCGCTTGAATCGCATTCGCTCCCAACGCTCATGCTTTCGGAATTTCTGCGCCTCTTTAACACCATGACCTTCCAGAAGCCATTCTACTGCGTGGATATGAAGGAAATGATCGAGCTCGCGGAAATGGTGGAAGGCGCGGATGAAAATCGCACACTCTCGTACGCTGAGATATTCGGCTTTGCTTGCGCTCCGGTGAATCTCGGCCTCATGGAACACGTTCAATATTACATGTGGATCCTGAACCACTATGTCGCCGCCCAAAGTATCGTGAATGAAGACATTGATGATACTTCTGACAACATTGATTACCTTGAGACATCGATTAAGTGCGTGGAGCTCTATCAATGGCTGTCCCGTCACTTCAATCAGAAAAACTTTATGTTCGATGAGCGCAAGCTCCTCGACAACAAGGCCAAGGCAATTGAGCGCCTGAACGGACTTCACTCTGAGAAAATCTCGAAAAACTGTTCAAGCTGTGGTTGTAAAATGCCTGCCAATGCACGCTTCAATATCTGCGATGAATGTTTTGCCAATCGCCGTTTCGCCCGTCGAGGTCCTCGCCCTGAAGGCCAGGAAGGAAGGCAAGATGGCGGCAGAGATTTCGGCCGCGGCAGTGGAGGCGGTGGCGGACACCGCAAAGGCAGAAGAGGACCTCCTCGTGAGCAGCGTGGTGAAGGTGCCCAGCGAAGAGATGAAAAACGTAATGAAGAAAAACGCGCCAATCCTTCCGCAGGAAAGCCTTCTGGAAATCGTCCCCATAAGTCCGGGCCAAAGCGTCCTGGTCAAGGTGGTGGCGGTGGAAATAAGAACGCTGCAAACGCCTTCCGTAAACACAGATAATGGCCTCATACTTTGATTACGCCCGGGAAATTCTCCTGGGCGAAACCCTCGAACAGAAACTCACCAATGTTCCCATCGAATGGGACACGTGGAGAGAATTCTCCCTTCCTTCCTCGCCGGGAAGAAAAGACAAACTTTCATTTTCCGAAACACAGATGAAGTTTCCAAAAGCGGGCCAGCTGAATGAAACCGATAAAAAAGCACTAGCACTACATAGCTTTGCCAATCACGAGCTTCTGGCGATGGAGATGATGGCAGCAGCACTTCTCATTTACCCTCACAAGACGGAAGAAGACCTGCGTTTTAAGAAAGGGATTGTGACAGCGTTGAAAGATGAGCAGAAGCATCTCCAGCTCTACATCCGGCGCATGAACGAACTTGGTTATGAGTTCGGTGATTTTCCACTCAATGATTTTTTCTGGCGTCAGATGGAGAAACTTGAAACTCCTTCGCAGTATTTGTCAGTGATGGCGCTGACTTTCGAGTCCGCCAATCTTGATTTCGCTCAATTCTATCGTGATCTCTTTAAGAAATTCGGAGACGACCGGACTGCCCAGATCATGGACATTGTTCTCGAGGATGAAATCTCTCACGTCGCTTTCGGTGCACACTGGATGAAAAACTGGAAGAGCGACAAGACACTTTGGGATTATTATCGTTCTTCTCTTCCGTGGCCTGTAACTCCGGCAAGGAGTAAGGGAATTGATTATGACCGCGACCTTCATTTGAAAGCGGTGAACGATTCTGAATTTGTGGAAAATCTTTCAAATTACAACGATGACTTCAAAGTCACCCGCCGGCCAAAAGCAAAAATCTGAATTTACTCGACGTGGGAGTTATCCATCTTGAGCGTCTGCGGACCGTGTCGGTCAATGAATGTCACGCCGAGATTGTTGGCGGCTTCATCCAGAGCATGAATATCAATTCTCATATCAAACAGACGGTGCTTGGATTTTAAAGTGATCTGGCCCGCTGAATATGTCCAGGTGCCCGTGCCTGTACCGTCACTGAGAGTCGGAAGATCGTAGTAAAATCTGCCATCCTTATAAAGGGCGAGCTGCATCGGATAATCATTGTTAACAATCGATTTATCAATGCTCAAGTTGGGATCAGCAGGTATCGCTTTATTGTTAATAAACTTTGAGAAATCTTCTTCCTTGGCGACGTAGAACTTGGTGCGACTTTTGCCGCCACAAGAGACACAAACCAATACAGTGAGAACTAAAAGAAAAGAATTTTTCATTCTTAGATTCAAGCATTCATGTATGATTCTGTCAGGGGTAAAATGGCGGAGACAGATTGTATCAGAGTGAACGCTGACTATGAGTCCGAGCTCTTTCACGGGCGTCCGGGTCCCATTGCAGTGAACCGCGCTCTCGAATTTCTCGCGTTTTATCTCCAGGATCTTCCCGTCCAAACAAGCGCCGAATATACTCAGGAATTTTTCGATCATGTGAGAAAAATTTCAGGGCGAGATCCGAAAATCGTCCGCACCGGAAATTCCCTGAACTGGTGGGGCCCGCTCGTTCGTCCGGAGAAAGAACGATGGTTGAATTCCAAGCTCACCAGCGCAAAACTTTCCATAAGCGAGGGGTGGTCAGAAACCCGGATTCTTCATCGCGAAGAAATTGAGAAGCTTCTGACTCATGAAGAGCTTCTCGTGAAAGATCCTTTCAGCATGTCGGGCAAAGGTATCGTAACTCTGAAGCCCGGACAAAAAATTCATCTGCCGAATGCCCTTCAAGGGGAGTTAATTGTTGAACCACTTCTCAAGCGCAGTCATGATTTTTCTCACTACGTTTTTCCCGACGGTAAAGTCATTCGCTACGAAAACCTCGTCGACGAACGTTTCCAGTATCGCGGCACGGTTATCGCTGATGAATTGAGCTTTGCCGATGAAGTCGAAAAAACAGAATGGACAAAGTTTGAAAGTCGTCTGAAAAAAATCATTCATCACTACGGTAAAGATTCTCTTTACGGCTATTCCGTTGATTCTTTCGTCTATGAGAAGAACGGGGAATTTCTGATTTACCCATTATGCGAAGTGAACGCGCGAAGAACGATGGGACGAGTGGCATGGGAATTTTCACAGCTTCTCGGAAAGGGCAGGAAAACGGCACTGACTCTCAAGCAACCTCTCTTCAAAGACGCTATTCGCTTA
>JBJMLZ010000194.1:0-13925 GCA_045805035.1 Bacteriovoracaceae bacterium | reverse complement strand
GAAGTCTCTGACGATCCCGCGAGCTACAAGAATCTTGATCCGCGTGCTTTGTGTACGTCGGTGGAAGATGTTCTCTCAATCATTGAAAATCCTCTCGTGAAAGGCACGTGGGTCGATCTTGGCTCGGGCCTTGGTCACACCGTTCTCACTTACGCTCATCATTCTCCGGATCGAGCTGCGATTGGGATTGAGAAAGAAGAGGCGCGAGTTCGTGTCGCAAGAAAGTTGGCAGCAGAGAATCATCTTGTATGCGAATTTATTTGCGGCGATCTTCTGACGGATCCATTACCGGAAGGAGATGTTTATTTCTTATACTTCCCGCAAGGCCATGTGCTCGATCGCGTTCTTAGTGAGCTTGCAAAAAAAGAGAAGTTTGTGCTCATCGCGATTGAATCCCATGGGGATCTTTTTCCCAGGCTTGATCAGGAAAAATGGCTCACGGTAGGAGATGTGGTGGAGCTCAAGGATCCGAGACATAACACTCACGCAAGAATCTATCTTCCGCAAAAGGGAGAGAGAAAACTCCCGCGTCTCCATGAAGTGAGTTTTCTTGAGCGATTTTTTCTCGTGAAAGACGATTCCGGTGACTGGATTGGAGAGAGCTTCGGACTTTTTTCTTCCGGAGATGAGATCGCACTCACCACACCTCCACGAACGGTGAAAGAGGAAAATGTCGTCAAAATCATGACGAGTGATGAGCTCCATCCGGTGCTTCAGTTCCTGGTCTCACTCAGAAGATTACCCGACGTGAAAGTTTCATCAGGAAACCGGATCTATCATGGGCCCATTCGGAAAATCCTCGTGGGTGGGGCCTTTTCGGTGGAATTTCCCGGTGGCGAGCGGGTAGAATGGAAGGACATCAACCGGATCACACAGGGCACTCATTTATGCTACGACTCATTCTCGGGTTCTTCCTTCTCACTTCCTGTTCATTCTTAGGCACGAAGTCGAGCGGCGGCCAGCATCGCTACCGTTATGAGCCGGATTTTGATTACACCGATTCCGATCTTCGCGAACTCGCACCCGGTGTGGTGAAGGTGGAAACGCGCGATCCGCGCTCGGGTAAGCTCAAAGAAATTTTTGCCAAAGACATGCCGGACCTGAAGCGCATCGGGATCATTGTGTTTGAAACCTCGATTCAGGCCACGCGTGCGGGACTTTCGGAATCGGATAAAATTTATCCATCCGAGCAGGGAAAGCAGCTCATCACCGAAAAATTTCTTTCGATCTGGGATGAGATTGCGCCGATGGCGGCAGAGAATCTTGATTACGTAAACTCGACTGCGATTAAAAATTCGAAGGCGATCACGCAGTATGGACTCGAAGTCACGGATTACATCAAGGCGGATCGTTCGAAGATTGAGCCGGATGACATTACCTGGATGCCATCGGGAAAAAAGACTCCGATGTACACCATTATGAATCCGCGTGGGATGCGCGATCTTTCTTTCCTCCTGATTCCTGCTTCGGAGCTCATGGAAGGACCAAAGTGGTCGGACGCCAATAAGCAATTTGTGAATGATATCTGCAAAGAGTTAAAGCTGGATGCTGTGATCGTGGTGATGTCGGATGTTCACTGGACTGCGGAGAGAAAAGACAAGTTCATGAACGAGAACATTCCTGAGGAGCTGAACCTCCGGATCAACGCCACCACACTTGTCCCATTCGGAAGCTTCCAGGCGCGTCTGGAGAAACTTAAAATCAACGATCGGCCGGCGATCAACGTTGCTTATCGCTATCACGAAGGTCGTCTCAATATCCCTATCAAAATCTCTCTTCCGGAAGATCAGCAGAACTTTGATGAAATTGAAAAGCGCCTCCTTGATCCGATGTTCAAGGCCTATCGCGATCTCACTTTTATGGTGATTGATCGCATGGCTTCGGAGATGAGAAAGACTCACTGATGGAGAACATCGATTTCAAACGCCGGGTGAAATTCATCATGAAGTTCGGCCGCGCCCTCCATGCGGTAGGGTCACCTGCGCACACGCTGGAAGGAACCCTCCAGGAAATGTGCCAGCTGATGGGAATCAAGGGAACGTTTCTTTCACTGCCGACTTCGATTCACTCATCTTTCACCAACGGTGAAGAAGACATGACGAGAATCGAGCGCGTGGAGCCGATGGGAGTGAACCTCGGAAAACTTTCTGAAGTGGATCTGGTTTCCCGCGAAGTGATCTCGAATCAGATTTCCTTTGAAGAGGGGATCAAGAAGCTCGATGAAATCCTCACTGCGCCTGATCCGTACAGCAAGCGCTACCGGATGGCGTATTTTCTTTTTTCGGTGGCGGGCTTCATGGTTCTCTTCGGCGGCACCTGGGGTGACCTTCTCGCGGCGATTATTGTCGGTCTTATCATGGGACTCATTTCCCTCGGAAAACCGATAGGACTCGTGGCACAGCTCTTTGAAGCGATCGTGGCAGTGATTGCTTCGTTTGCCACTTATCTTCTCGCCAAATGGATTCCCGGTCTCAATGTTGGTGTGATCATTCTCTCGAGTCTCATCATATTCATGCCGGGCCTTTACATCACGATTGCGATCGCCGAGATCGCGACTCAAAACTTAGTGAGCGGTACTGCACGACTCGTAGGTGGAGTGATGATTCTGATGAAACTCACTTTCGGCGTTTTCATCGGGCATAAACTCGCGACCTGGTTTCATTTTCCGAGCCTCAATCTTGAGTTCCATAAAATTCCCGATTGGGTGACGATCGTCACTCTTCCGATCACCGCACTTATGTCGACGGTGAACTTCAAGGCCGCGCGCACGGACTGGAAGTGGGTCACGATGGCAGGGATCTTTGGCTACAGTTGTTCAAAGATCGGCACGCACTATCTTGGCTCTGAACTCGGGATGTTTTTCGGCGGGGCCTGTGTCGGGGCCATGAGTAACATCTTCGCACGCATTCAAAATCGTCCTTCTTCCATTTTCCAGTTTCCGGGAATCATTCTTCTTGTTCCCGGTTCAGTAGGGTACCGGTCGCTGTCGTTTCTCTTCGAGAGAAATGTTGTCGGTGGACTTGATACTGCCTTCACCATGGTCACACTCGCGATGGCACTCGTTGTCGGCGTGTTCTTCGGAAACATGATGATCAAACCAAGAGGCTCTCTGTAGGGGCGAGGCCCGTGCGCCCCTAGCAAAACACTTGAAAGTGTCAGAGTGACGACGCGTTAAGCAGTTATTTTTCAACTTTCCCGCAACATTTTTGCCGGGTTCCGGCGCATTTCTGTGAGTGAGATACTGGAAGTAAGACTGATGGTTTCCACGGAAGGAAATCTTTCTCCACCAGGAAGGTGTTCATGAAGTCAGTTCTTTTTCTTTCACTCTGCCTCCTTCTTATCAGCTGTCAAAATGCTCAGGACTGCAAATCATCTGCGACTCCTACCAAAGAAATAAAAGAAGACGGAACTACTCCATCTACTTGCACCGAAAATCCTTCTCCGGAAAATCCATCACAGGATCCTCTTCCCACTCCACCGGGTGAGGTTCCGCACGAGGCACTGATCTTCGATGCTTCTGTGAAGTTTGATAAGTTCGAAATTGATCAGGAAGACAAGGTTCACAAAGCGATTGAGATCATCAAAAAAGTTGTCGCCTCGGAAGAATTCCGCGCGAAAGTTTTGACCTTCTCTTATAAAGACACCGGTATGTTTGTTGATACAAAACTCACCAACGAAGAAGTTTATGAAATGATCCTCACAGGTGCTGAGACCCTCACGCCGGAAGTGGATCACGAAATGGATCTCGAGCTTGAGCTTTACTACACATCATCAAGCACGGTTGGTTACACCAAGCCGGACACGAACAAGATCTGGATGAATACCAAGTACTTCAACGTCTTCACATCGACACAAGTGGCGGGGAATATCTTCCACGAGTGGACGCACAAGCTTGGTTTTGAACACGCTTTCACTTATTCCGTTTCTCGTGATTCTTCTGTGCCCTATGCACTCGGATATCTGGTGAGAGACCTCGGAAAGCAGTACGAATAGGCCGGCATCATTTCTGCTACTCTCTCCTTACCAAGGAGGGCGTATGCCTAATCAGAACACTCAGAACGAAAGCATCAAAGAAGAGCTCAAGAAGAAGGCCGGTCAGCAGGTGAGACAGAACGAAGATGCTTCTCTTCAAGACGACTCTTATTCCTTCGATGAAGACAACACTGGCAATGAAGAATTCCACGACATCGATGACGTTGAAGACGATTCTTCTGACCTCACAGACATCTTCGAAAGCGATGCAGACCTGCAGTAAGCGTGTCGCTTCATAAATCCATTTTAAAACGCTCACTCAAGGTGACTCTAGGCAAGCTTAGGCCTGGGTCACCTTGAACTTTACGAAAACATTTCATCATCAAATTGTTCTTAAAAAATTCCCTCTCCAGAGGCCAAAGATTTGCTTTGCAATGTGGCCGGTGCCATAGGGAAACCGACCTCGATTGTAAGAAGAATCTTCGTGTCTTTTGATTTTTTTCCTCATAGTTTCAGGGCCGGATTTTATTTACAAGGAGAGTATATGCGTTTCCTTCTCACAGTTTTCATTTTATCTGCTCTTGTTGCCTGCGGTAAAAACGGCGGCGGAGGAAGCGCTTCCTCTGTTCCACAGCGTGATCAGTGTCAAGTTGACGGTCATGTCGTGTCTTGCGACAGCATCTACGATGGACTAGGCGTGGACATTCTTGATGCTCAGGTCGATGTTCCTGCAACGGTCTCTGACTCAGCTATTACGTTCAATCAGGCGCGCACTTCAGATCAACAAGGCCGTCGCATTGATTGTAAAGTTTCGGTGAATGCAGGTGACGTTTACCGTTACACTGTAAACGGAAACACACTCTACCTCGATACTCCAACCGGAAACATGCAGATGAAACTAGTTCACGGTGAAGGCGGAGTCGTTGGTACCTGGAAATGGACAGGTATCGTAGACGGAGCGACTTTCCAGACGAGAGTCCTCACGGTGCTGAAGGCACGTGACCGCGTGATCATGAAAACAACTTGTGAACGCTAACTAAAAAAGAAAAGGGCCCTTTCGGGCCCTTTTCTTTTTATGGTGCTTTTTCTTTTTCGAGAATCCTCGGCATAAGCAGGAGCGTGAGTAACAGAGAAGAGATCAATCCCATGAGGATCGCCACCGCAAACGGTTTGGCGGTTTCTGCACCGATCCCGTTCGAGAAGGCCGCAGGAATAAGGCCAATGATTGCGACACCGTTTGAAAGAAGGATACTGAGACCTTTTTTCTTCAGGCTCAGCCATGGATCGTTGGTTTCTCTCCAGTCACTGAGATACATCATTCCGGTGAGAAGCGAGAGACCAATCAGAACAACCACACCCGCCGCCGCAGAAATACTGAAGTTGAGACCAAAGAGAGTGAGGCCAATGAGTGAACCGATGATCCCGAAGGGAATTTCCATCAGGACAAGCCCCACCATCTTCCACGAACTGAACCAGCTCTGAAGAACCACGATGATGAACGCCAGACAGATCGGTACGACAATTGAGAGCTGGCGACTGGCGCGATTGGCGTTTTCAAAAGCGCCCGCCCATACCATGCGGTAGTACGGAGGAAGTTTCACTTTCGCGCGGATTTCGTGATCAACTGCTCTCACAAAATCAACCACTGCGCGTCCGCGCACCGAAATTTTCACCGCGACCCTGCGTTCGCCTTCTTCGCGATAAATTTTTACGATACCTTCGGTGAGTTTATTCGCGGTCACGTCTTTCAGATAAACCTTCGGGCCGATTCCGGTTCTCACGTTGAGGTTTTCAAGATTGGAGGTCGTCGGTTTTTCCGGGAGGATCGGCTTCACAACAATGTCGATGAAGCGCCCGGCAGGGTCCATCATTTTACTGGCGACCTTACCTACGAGAGAACTTTCCAGAGTGGAGGCGGCATCCGCAACCGTGAGTCCGTAAGCACCAAGACGATCATGGTCCATCTGGAAACGTAATTCGGGCTGACCAAAAAGTCGCTCCACTGCCACATCGGCCGCACCCGGAGCTTTCTTCACGATGACTTCCATTTCTCTGGCGAGTCGTTGAAGCTCAGCGGATTCCGGACCAAAGATCTTGATCACGAGTTCGCCTTTCACACCACTGATCGCTTCGTCGACGTTATCTTTAATGGGCTGAGAGAAACTGACTTCTACACCCTTCAAGTCTTCAAGTTTTTTTGCCAGGATTTCGACAAGACCGGAAAGAGTATCAGCACTTTTCCATTTTTCCGGGGAAATGAGAGTGACGAAGGTTTCGATGGTATCGACACCGTTGACGTCAGTGCCGTCATCCGGACGACCGATCTGAGAAATCACGTCACGAACCTCAGGAAGCGTTCTCACGCGCGCTCTGACTTGATTCGCAAGAACTGTCGACGCGCGACCAGAAACGGTCGAAGGGGCGATAATACGAATGTAAATGGAACCTTCGTTCAATGCCGGAAGGAACTCTTTCCCCATCCAGCTGTAGAGGATACCGATCACACCAAAAATAATCGCGAGGCCGACGATCTTCAGATTTTTTACTTTCTCAAGGTGTCGCGAAAAGTGCTGTAGCTTCAGGAATAACTTATGGAAAAGATTTTCCTGCCAGGAATCCGCGTGCGAAACCATCGGTGAGCGACGGGCGGCAAACGGAACGAAGAGAATCGCTCCGATCTGTCCGCCGATGAGGGCGGAGATCAGTGTGATACCGAGAGGACGGAAGATTCTTCCTTCCACGCGCGAGAGAGTAAGAATGGGAATGAAGGCAATGATGAGAAGGAAGGCACAAAGAAGTGCAGGCCCCATCACGTCAGCAAGACTTGTGATGATGGAACGTTTTTTTTCTTCGCCTTCTTTTTCACTGAACGCAAGACTCGTGGCAAAGCCCGCAATCACCGCCTCCGCGCAGAAAATCGCGGTCTCGACGATGATCCCGAAGTCAACGGCACCCAGGGAAATGAGGTTCGGTTTATACCCCGAGAGCTTCACCCCTACAAAGGCAGTGAAGAGCGCGAATGGAATAACCATGAGAACGGCAACAACGAGTCGCCAGTAGTGGAAACCAAAACCGAGAATGAGAAGTGTACTTACGAGGAACACACCAAAGAAAATGTTGTGATAAACCGTGTGCGAGCTTTTTTCGATGAGTTCAGTGCGGTCACTGATCTGGCGAATGCGCACGCCTTTCGGAAGAACGTTGTCATTCAGGTAATTCACCCGCGCCTTTATTCTTTCGCAGGTGCCGATCGTATCCATGCCTTTCCGGAGAAGGACGATCCCTTCGACCACATCTTCGTTCGTATTAAGGCCGACTTTCCCGAGGCGCGGACGGGAACCAAACTGAACCTGCCCGATGTCATTCACGCGAACCGGAATCTGATCGCGGGTGGCGATGACCGCGTTCTCAAGTGTCTGTGGACTTTCAAAGAGACCGATAGAGCGCACGAGGAAGCCCTGTTCGCCGCGCTCGATGAGGCCACCGCCGGCGTTGAGGTTGTTCTCTTTGAGTTCGTTGGCAACGTCGCCGATATCGAGGTTATATTCCTTGAGCTTTTCAAGATCCACCGACACATCGATCGAGCGGCGTTTACCACCGAAGACCACGACGTCCGCGACTCCCTGAATGCCTTTCAGCTCACGCATCACCGTCCAGTCCTGAATCAGACGAAGTTCATCGATGGTCTGGTTTCCTTCAATCACGTAGCGATAGATTTCACCTACCGGAGTGGAGTCAGGCGAAAGTCCCACCTGAGCAGAGGGCGGAAGATCGACATCGGAGAGACGCATGTTCACATCAAGACGCGCCTGTTTACTTTGAACGTCATCATCAAAAGTTAATGTGATCACGGAGAGACCAAACATGGAGATCGAACGGCGGTTAATGAGG
Source organism: Bacteriovoracaceae bacterium (assembly GCA_045805035.1). Taxonomy (GTDB): domain Bacteria; phylum Bdellovibrionota; class Bacteriovoracia; order Bacteriovoracales; family Bacteriovoracaceae; genus Peredibacter. The sequence goes on along the minus strand of JBJMLZ010000194.1, from coordinate 6,062 downwards.
CCTGGCAGTCCGTTGGTCACCATTTCAATCGGAATCGTTACCTGGCGCTCAACTTCTTCAGCGGCCTTCCCCGGGTATTGAGTGATGACCTGAACCTGAACGTTGGTCACATCCGGGAATGCTTCCACTTCGGACGTCACGGCGACATATCCGCCGTATCCGAGAGTCGCGATGATCACCGTGAGATAGAGAATAAACCGACGGTCGATGAAATCGAGCCATATTGTCAGTAACGCTTTCATGGTGCCTACTCTTTGTTAAAGCGGGACTGAAAGAGAAAGACTGCGCCCTTGGCAATGACGGTGTCACCGGCGTGAAGAAGCTCAGGATCTTTCACGCGAATGAAAGAGAAGTCTCCGGCCTGGTTCACGATATCAACTTCAATCGGCTTGAATTCTTTCTCGACCACTTTCAGCACATAGTCGTCATCACCCGAGAACACCACAGAAGCAGAAGGAACTTTGAAGAGAAGTCCTTTTTCGCCGGTTTCAATTTCTCCGAAGACAAATTCTTCGATGGTGGGATTCTGTTTGAAGGTGATGCGCTTCAGGCGAACTTTCACGGTTCGCGAAACAGATGTGAGAGAAGGAATGATGGCCTCGACTGAGCTCACATAAGTATCGCCGTTGGCACTGGGACGAGTCACGATCACGTGCTGGCCGATTTTTACCTTGTTCGCGTCCCGTTCAGGAACATCGAGGTCAACGGTGAGAGCATGACGATCGATGACGGTGAAGAGGTTATCACCGAGATTGAAGTTGGAACCTGCTTCCACCATTTTCTTTGTTACGACACCACCTTTACTCGCGACGATGTAGCAGGAGTCTTCGTGCACATCAAGGGAGAGTTGGGTCTGACGGATCTGCACCATTTGCATGATGTCCTGGAGGTTTCTCTCCTTGGCAGTTTTCTTTTCCTGGTAAAGTGACAAGCACTCAGCGCTGTTGATGAGAATAAGGCGCTTGCCTGCAGCAATGGTTTCGCCTTCTTTCACAAGCACTGCCGACACGCGGCCGGTGATCCTCGCGGATTCGAAATAAATGGAGTTCTCGAGAGGCACGATTTTTCCGGTGACCTTGAGACCATTGCGGACTGAACCAGTCGTTACTACGTAAGTCTCATACAGATGCTCTGATGTTGTGGTGGCAGCAAACGCCTGTGAGAAAATGAGAATAAAAAGTGCGATGAGTTTCATAGAGTTTCCATTTCACAGCTCGACAGACAGATCAGTCGTGCATTGAGGAGAGATTGTTTCAGCGAGACCTCTTCTTTTTTGAGATCAAGCCATGTTCTGCGCGCGAGAATAAGTTCGGAGAAGCCGAGCTTACCCGCTTTATAGTTAGCAAGTGTGGAGTCCACCATGGTTTCCGCCATGGGAAGATCGTGCTGGCGAAGACGAGTGAGGATTTTCCGGTTTCTTATGAAAAGCGTGCGCGCATTGTTGATGTCGACTTCACTTTGAAGTTTTCTCATCTGCGCCCGGCGCTCGGTGATCATGTTTTCAGCGCGGATTTTTCTCAGGTCATTCCCGTTATAAAACCAGTAGAAGATCGGAAGATTCACACTCACGGTGTACGAAGTCGTCCACTGAGTAGGAATGATCGGCGAAGCGACGACGCGGTTATAGTACTGGCGGTAGTAGCCGAGAGTGAAGTTCGGGAGAACGTCCCAGCTTGCGGTCTTGTAGCGGGCATCGGCGATGCGAAGATCGTTACTTGATCTGATGTAATCAATGCTCGCATTCCCGAGTTGAGAAATGGTCGCCTGATTAAAGTCATCCGGAAGTAAAAGTGTCTCTTCGTTGATCGTGAGGTCATAGCGCTCGGAAAGCTCCTGGAGTTTTCCGCACGCAATCCGGCTGCGATCGATGATGGCGTCGTATTCAATTTTTGCCTGACGGTACTGAAGCTCCATCCCGATACGTTCGGCCTGTGTCGTCTGGCCGGTTTCATAGCGGGCGGTGAGAGCGCGCGTGAGACTTTCAAGTTCATTGGTTGCACTCGTTAGAATGCGGATGAGTTCTTTTCCTGCTGCACACTCGCTGTAGCGATCGAGGATAAATTGCGCGAGTTCGTTCTTCTTTGCCGCGAGTTCGGATTTTTCTGCTTCATAACGGGCGTTATCAAGCTTTCTGAGTGCGAACGCCTTTCCGGGAATACCAATGTCGAGAGTGCCACCGTAAATGTGCCACGAAGAATTATCCATGTCGGAGTAGGCGACGTTGGGATTGTTCGGAAGGAAACGGGCATATTTGTCGAGATCAGCGGCGGAGATTCGTGACTCCTGCGCCTTGATCAATTGGTCCTTCTCCCAGGCCGAGCGGATCACGTCCTCGAGCGAACTTGCTCTGGCGACTGATGCCAAGGAGAGAAGCAGGATAAGGAATTTCATTTCGTCCTCATACGTAGTCTACTGAATACGTTTTCGTACCATTCACAGAGAAATCAGAAAAGATATTACGAGTGTATGGGAGGGCGGAAGATGACGGTTTTGTATTCTTCAGTCTTAAGCGGACCTTCATTCACGAAGGCAGAGGATTCAAATGCAACGGGAGAGCGGACAATCACCAGGCGGGATTGTTGAGAGACAAAACTCAGTTTGAGCATGGCCATGGGGCTTCCATGCTTGTGGTGAGTGCTGTCTTTCTTTCCATTCTGGTCGTAATCGTGATGGCGGGATTTATCGAAATGATGAACGCCGTTGAGAAAGGCCTCGGTGTTTTTGAAATAGGCGGAAGTCGCGCCTAAAACGAGGCAAAAACTAAGCGTATGAATGAATGCTGCAACGAGCTTTTTCACGGATTAATGAAATGACATTTCTTGAGGTGCGGCAAGTGAAATCTTCTAAATCCGGAAGCAAAATGAAGAGAGACCTACGGATTAAATTTCTCTTATCCGTAGGTCCGCTGAAGAAAAAAGTAACAGAGGACTAGTTCAGGTTTTCGATGACAGTCGCGACACCCTGGCCGAGTCCAATACACATCGTCGCCAGACCAAAGCGCTTGTTATTTTCTTTGAGCTGGTGGGCGAGGGTGCCGGTGATTCTTGCGCCTGAACATCCTAACGGATGTCCGAGGGCAATTGCGCCGCCGTTTAAGTTCACTCGTTTGTCAGCAGTTTCAAGCAGACCCAGGTCTTTCAGGACCGGAATCGATTGGGCGGCAAAGGCCTCGTTGAGTTCCACAATGTCCATCTGATCCATCGAGAGTTTTGCTTTCGTGAGCGCTTTTTTAGCAGCAGACACCGGGCCGTAACCCATGATGCTTGGTTCGCATCCGCTTGCCGAGATTGCTACGATTCTTGCGAGAGGTTTGAGACCAAGCGCTTTCGCTTTATCTTCCGACATAACGAGAACGGCAGAAGCGCCGTCAGAAAGTGCGGAAGAATTTCCTGCAGTCACGGTTCCGTTTTTCGGATCAAAAACCGCCGGGAGTTTTCCGAGAGTTTCCGGAGTGGTTTCCGGACGAACAACTTCATCGGTAGAGATGAGTGAAGGGACTCCCATTTCATCGTGCCCAGGAGTGGAAACGACTTCATTCTTAAATCTTCCTTTCACCATCGCTTCGTGAGCTTTCTGGTGGGAGCGGGCGGCGAACTCATCCTGCATCTGTCTCGATACTCCATGCATGCGACCGAGAAGTTCGGCGGTGAGGCCCATGTTACCTGCGCCTTTGGAAGTGGTGAGGGCGAGCGCGGGATTGAAATCCACTCCGTGATACATCGACACGTGACCCATGTGCTCGACACCACCGCAGAGATAAATGTCACCTTCGCCGGACCAGATGCCTTGAGTCGCCATGTGAATAGCGGTCATGGAAGAGCCGCAAAGGCGATTCACCGTCTGCGCGGAAACTGTTTTTGGAATTTCCGTGAGGAGCTGAGCATTTCTTCCGATGTTGTAACACTGTTCGAGCGTCTGCTGCACGCATCCCCAGATAATGTCTTCGATTTCAGAAGGATTCATGTTCGGATTACGTTTCAGGATCGCGCGCATGAGATGCGCGGACAAATCTTCTGCGCGGACATTTCTGAAAACGCCGGCCTTGGATCTTCCCATCGGGGTTCTGACTGCATCTACGATGACTGCATTTTTCATATCAATACCTCTTAGTAGTAAGTTTTGTTTTGAGCTGCCATTTCTTTCATCTTCGGTGTGAGCTCATAAATTTTTCCGAGACCTGCAAACTTCTGCGAGATCTCTTCAAGTTTTTTTAGTCCAACTGAATCAGCGTACTTCAAGGCCCCCGCGCGGAACGGAGGAAAACCAAGACCAAGAAGAAGTCCCATGTCGACTTCCGTCGGGGTGTCGACGATCTTGTCCTCAAGGCAACGCGCGGATTCGGTGATCATCGGAATCATCATCCGCATGATGATGTCTTCGTCAGTCACGTCGACGGTTCTCTTCACCACCGGCTTGATGAGTTCATAGACCGCAGGGTTTACTTTTTTGACCGGTTTTCCTTTCTTGTCCAACTCGTACTCATAGAAGCCGAGATTGTTTTTCTGGCCGTAGCGCTTGTTCTCATACATCACTTCAAGAATGGTTTTTGACGAGTAGGCCATGCGATCAGGAAAAGCATCCGCCATGATTTTGGAGGCGTGAACACCGGTGTCGATACCAACGACGTCGAGGAGATACGCCGGGCCCATCGGCCAGCCGAACTTTTCCATGACCTTGTCGATTTTCTGGAAATCAACGCCGTCTTCGATCAGGTGAACGAAGCCCTTGAAGTAGGGGAAGAGAATGCGGTTCACGAGGAAGCCCGCACAGTCATTCACCACGATCGGAGTTTTTCCCATCTGGAGAGCGTAGTTCACCGCGCGCGCGATGGTTTTATCAGAGGATTTCGCTCCTCTGATAATTTCCACGAGCGGCATTCTGTGAACCGGATTGAAGAAGTGCATGCCACAGAAATTTTCCGGGCGCTTGAGGCCTTCCGCGAGTTTGGTAATTGAGATAGTCGAAGTGTTGGAAGCAAGAACGGTTTCTGCGGGAACAACATTTTCCACATCACCCAAAACTGCTTTCTTCACTTTTTCATTCTCCACCACCGCTTCGACCACAAAATCAGTGTGGCCGAAGTCCGCATAAGATAGGGTCGGCGTAATGTGAGCAATCACTTTCGCCATTTTCTCTGGCGTAATTTTTTTACGTTCAACTTCTTTGTTGAGAAGTTTTGAAGCTTCATTCATACCGAGATCAAGTTGTTCGACCTTGATGTCTTTCATGAGAACTGGCGTGCCCGTCGAGGAAGATTGATAAGCAATACCGCCACCCATGATGCCCGCGCCGAGAACTGCGCCGAATTTCGTCATCGCCGTGTCTTTGGTGATTTTCTTGGAAACTTTCTTAAGATACTGATCGCCTAAAAAAACTTGGGTCAGGCATTCTGCCGTTTTGGTCTTTGCCATCTTCGCGAAAGCTTCGCCTTCAAACTTCAAAGCTTCGTCACGACCACCGCGTGCGCCTTTCTGCATGACTTCCACTGCCGCTACTGGTGCAGGGTAGTTGGGGCCGGCGACACCAGCGACGAATGCTTTTGAACCGTCAAAACTCATCGCGGATTCAATTTTATCGAGATGAAGAGCAGATTTTTTCTGCTGGTTTCTTCCTTCCCAGTTGAGTTCACCTTTGGAAGCGCGCTCAAGAAGTTTAATGCCTGCGGCCTCGAGGTTTGCTTCTTCGACGATCCCGTCGATGGCGCCGAACTTCAGCGCTTCATCGGTTTTGTATTGCTTGGCCGACGTGATCCATTCAATGGCGTGATCGGCACCAATGAGTCGTGGAAGACGAACGGTGCCGCCCCAGCCTGGAATGATGCCGAGTTTTGTTTCGAGAAGTCCGATCTGTGCTTTGGGAGATGCAAGACGATACGTCATCGCAAGAGCAATCTCACAACCACCACCGAGAGCAAAACCATTCACGAGAGCTACCGTGGGATAAGGAAGATCTTCAAAACCATTGAAGGTCTGGTTTACGCCGAGAAGAAACTGTTGAAGTTCCTGTTCAGTCTTAGCGAATTGAAATATTTATTGTTTGATGTTGGTTTAGTTAAATATTGT
>JBJMLZ010000193.1:0-3697 GCA_045805035.1 Bacteriovoracaceae bacterium | reverse complement strand
TCAGCGTAGACAATTCTTCCTTCAGGATTTCTGAATGCATTGAGAATATCTGCGGCAAAAACACTGTTATAAAAACGGAGAGCTTTCTCCGCATCGTTCACCTGAAGAAAAACATTCACGGTCTTGTAACCGGAAGGAACGAAATCTGGAATCAGATCCATGAAACCTCCTAGGTCTCAAACAACCCCGGCATCGAAAGATACCTTTCGCCAGTGTCGTAGCAAAAGGTCATGACTTTTTTTCCGGGATTTTTATCGAGATATTTTTTGACGGCAGCAAGACTTGCACCCGAGGAAATACCAACAAAGAGTCCTTCTTCTTTCGGCGCTCGCTGGGCCATCTGAAACGCTTCATCTTTAGTGATTGTTATGACTTCATCAAGAACCGAGCGATCAAGCACGGCAGGAATGAATCCGGTTCCAATCCCCTGAAGTGGATGCGGGCCCGGTTGTCCACCAGACAGAACTGCGGAATCCGCCGGCTCAACTGCGATGACTTTTATTGAAGGAAATTTCTTTTTCAGCTCTCTTCCGACCGCAGTGATGTGTCCGCCCGTACCGACACCAGTAATGAGAGCATCAAACCCTTGCGGAAAATCGCGCAGAATTTCCTGCGCGGTTGTTTCCGCATGCACTTTCACGTTGTCTGTATTTTCAAACTGCATGGGCATCCAGGAGTTCGGAGTGTCCTTGACGAGTTCGCGTGCGCGCTCAACGGCGCCCTTGGTACCCTTTTCTTTCGGTGTGAGTTCAAAGCTCGCACCATAAGCAGACATCACTTTTCTCCTTTCAATCGACATCGATTCAGGCATCACGAGAAGCAGCTTGTAGCCCTTCACTGCACACACCATCGCTAAACCAATCCCGGTGTTTCCGGAAGTAGGTTCAATGATCGTCATGCCCTTTTTCAAATCACCGCGCTTCTCAGCTTCAGTAATCATAGAGAGCGCAATTCTGTCTTTGATAGAGGCACCGGGATTCTGGCGTTCCAGTTTCACCCACACTTCTGCGCTACCAAAAAGTTTGTTCAGTTTAAGATGAGGAGTGTTACCGATGACGTCGAGGATGGAGTTTGCTTTCATTGAGAATCCTTTCTCTGAAAAGTGGATTCTCTCATGTTAGCGGTGGAGAGCTCATGGGACGTAGTCCCATGAGCATAAGAATAAACTTAACTTACTTTTTGAGTTTGTCTTTCACCATACCGGCGATGGTGTTCGCGGTATCAAGAACCTTCGCAGCTGTTTCAGTCGCTTTCGCTTTCAGCTCGTCTTTTGGATATTTCGCCATGAGCTCTTCGACTTTTTTAGTCGCTTCTTCTCTTGATACGCCAAATTTTTCCTGAACGAGAGCAACGAGAGAGGCGGCATTCCCTTTTACTTTCTCAAGATCTTTTTCAGAAATTGAATCCCACTTCTTCATCGCGAGCTGAGAAATTTCCTTCCAGCGCGACATAAGCATGTCTTTGTCGATGTTCATAAAGTTTCCTTTGCTGTTCGTGATAGCAACTGCTGCACTGACGATAGCATCGGAGTCCACATGGTGCTTAGCGTACAATTCATCGGCAGAATATGCACTCTGACCGAACTCTCCCTTAACCGCAAGAGACGTAACCGCGAACTCACTCCCGAGAAGCTTCAGGCGATGCACAAGCTGTGCCCCCATTCCGCCAATGAGCTGATGATCTTCTACCGTCACAAGTTTTCCCCCTGCTTCTTCAATCCAGTGAGAAATTTCTTCGAAGTCAGTATTGTTGACGAAGCTATGGCTGATCACGGTCGCTTCGATACCTTTCTCTTTCAGTTCACTATAGGCCTTGAGCGCCTTACCAACGAGTGATCCACTGGCGACGATCGCCAGATCATGGCCAGTCGTGAGTCTCTGCGCTTTATGAAGCTCATAACCCAGACCATCTTTCACTTCCAGCGTGAAGTTTTCCCGGCCGAGAAAGAACACATAAGACTCTCCGTCTTTTCCGGACTCACGATCGGCGGCGATCTTTTTAGCGGCCGAGTAAACAAACTCTTCTGCTTCTTTAGCGGAAGCGAGGTTCACAACGTTGAGATGCGGAATCGAAGAAACTGCAGAGAGATAAGTGAGTGACTGGTGAGAAGCTCCGTCTGCGGCATCCTGGAAACCAGTGTGAGAAAAAGCTGCTATCACTGGCGCCTGCGAGAGCGAGGCCATGATGAGCGGGAGATTTCCTTTCGTCACACCGAAAGCAGCGAACGTATCAACCACCGGAATGAATCCCGCTTTGGATAAACCGACAGCAGTCGAAACCATGTTGGATTCGGCCACACCCACGTCGATATAGTTATTCGGGAACTCAGTGTGAAATGCCTTCACACCAGTTGAACCCTGAAGGTCGGAAGTCACTGAGAAAACCGGAAGACCGTCTTTAGCGGCACGAGCGAGACCTTTAGCAATACCGATTTGCATTTTATCTTTTACCGGACCTGAAGAAGCTTTCTTCTCCGGCTTCACCGCCATTTCATTCGCCCAGCTTGTCATCTCAGCAGGAACTGAGTCAGCTCCCCACAGTTCTTTGAGGAAGGCATGAATCGCTTCATCGTGTGCCTTGAGTGGAAAACCGTGGCCACCGGAAGAAGAATCCACTGTGGATTTTACGCCGTAGCCTTTAATCGTTTTGAGCCAAACACACACTGGTTTGGTTGGTTCAGCTTTCGCTTTTTCGATGGCACTCTCAACGGCCTGATAAACTTTTTCAAGATCATGACCGTTCTCAACCTTGATAACTTCCCAGCCGAGATCTTTCAGCGATTCAAAGGTCGGCTGCATGGAAAATGAATCCTTATCGATTCTTCCACCGAGCTTGGTGTTGTTATCGGAAACGAGCATCACAAAGGGATTGGTTTTCCCTTTCATCGCGAGACCCGGAACTGCTGAGAAAGCTTCCTTGGCCTCACCTTCCATCGCCGCTCCGTCAGAAACAGAAACGATCGTCACACGCTTGTTGCCTGCGAGTTTATCTGCAACCGCAAGCCCCTGAGCTTGTGGAAATGCTGAACCAAGTGGACCGTTAGAAAGTAAAACTCCTTCCGGATAGAGATGAGATTCACCGTGGCCAGTGAGTTTTGAACTGATCGAGCGGAAACCTTTCAGCGTTTGAAGAGTAAGATCGCCGTAACCAAGAACAGTGCGAAGAGCGTAGATCCCGTTTTCGGCGTGGCCGATATCGTTCACAAAATTGAAGTGATTGTACCAATCCTTGTATTCAAACATGATCTGGTGAAGAGCAGTCCAGGTTTCCGTCATGGCTGAAGGCCCACCCCAATGACAAGCGGCCCCGCCGTTTACTGCCGCGAGATCCATGAGCGCGATATAGGAACGAGTCGCCCTCGGATCCGCCAGAAGCACTTCCTTACCGTGAGAGTTCTTCACCTTCACCGTATAGCGAGGGGCCCCGGTCGGCGCGGGAAGAAGTTTCGGTTTAATATTCAAGGGCTTAAGTGACATGGAAGTACCACCTTTCGAGGAGAAATTTTTGTCCTAAGTATGAGCTTTTTGAACGCTTTAAGTCCACAATTTTCTTCAACTTCTCACTTGCCAAGGTGCTCAAAACAGCTTAAGTTTTCTGAACTTAAAATTACTCATTCGACCAAGGAATAACCATGGCACGTCAATGTGATCTCACTGGAAAAAATCGTCAGGCAAACCATAAGGTGTCTCACTCGAAC